>CAZBYH010000102.1:0-6623 GCA_964496155.1 uncultured Methanoculleus sp. | reverse complement strand
GAGAGTGCACGGTTGCATCCTTCAACCCTGCAGCGTTTTATCAGACCCGACCCTGCGCTCATCTGCACAACAGCACCAAAGACCGTTTCATCACGCCCGTCACTTCCGACTTCAATATCCGCCCCTTCCTCCTCAAGGATGGTAGCGCCAGAGATATCAAGAGAATACCGTTCGTTGAATTCATCGACCCCTGCATAATAGATGGTATAGACCTTGTCCTCTTCAAGTAAAGTCTCATCTGGCGTTCCGTCCCGGTTCTTCCAGATCACAAATTTCATCCGGCTGGTTTCATCCCCGACAAGTCCCGTCTGAAGCATCCGTTCGCTACGCACCTCCCAGTTGGTGAGCATCTTCACCCGCACACAGGCCACACCGGGGGTGAGGTCTGCGAGAGGGATAATGACCGGATTTAAGAAGCGGTCTTCTGCAATGGGGGTGATTGTTGTACCGGAATGAATCTTCATGCTGGGTGCACTGCGGTACTCATCGATGGTTGCTGACTCAAACCTGTACCACCGGTGCTCTTCAAGTGGTTCTGCCCCGGCTTTTTCCCAGACGACAAAATCAATTGCACCGCTTGCATCTGCAATGATACCTTTCTGTGCAACGAAAGAACTGGGGGGTGACTGGAGTGTGACAATCTTTCCTTCGACGGTCACCCAGTCATTGGGCTTTACGGACGCAATATCACTGACTTCATCGGTTTTGTCTGCACCAATTTTCAGGGACGCTGCCATATCATCGGCAGCAGATGAAACAGTCTTTCCGGTATCCTCAATAGGCGTTATTGTCGTCCCGGAATGAATCTTCAGACTCATCTTTTCTTTGTAAAGGTCTGCTACGGCTGACTCAATTCTGTACCAGTTTCCTTGTTCCAAAGGGGTAAGCTCAGCTTTGCTCCAGACAACAAATTCTACGGCACCACTTGCATCTGCGATGATGCCCCGCTGTGTGATGGCAGGATTGCCCCCACCTGACGTTTTGGTCACTTTTCCTTCAATGGTGACCCATTCATCAGGCTTCATTGATGCGATGGTTTTGAGATCGGGGGTCTCTTTGGATCCTCCGGTTATTTTTTCGGCCAACTGGTTCCATTCCTGGCTGATGACCCGGTTCATACCCGGCACCGGGACCACCTTTGTGCCTGAGTGCAGTTTGACATTGAGTTTCTCCCTGAACTCATCTGCAACACAGGATTCAATCCTGTACCATGCATTTTCCTCAAGGGGTGTAAGCTGCGCTTTCTCCCAGATGACAAATTCTACTGCACCGCTCTCATCTGCAATAATGCCCCGTTGTGCGATGGCTGGATTGCCTCCGGGAGCAAGCATTACTACCTTTCCCTCAATGGTGGCCCAGTCATTGGGCTGGAGCTCCGCGATATCTTTTTTATCTTCTGCTTCACGCTGTACGGTGATCTGCTGTTCGCGCATGATCTCATTTGTCACCTGGCGCTCAGCATCTTCTGCCGGGATAAGAAACTCATTTATGAGGAGACGGAGTTTTGCCTGAATATTTTCTGTATCCGGCTTTCCCCCCCGTTCTTCAATTTTTTTGGAGATTCTTTCTGCTGTTTGAGTAATTTGATCCATTATACATCTCCGTGGTTTTTTTTTGATTATGTAGTGTTCATCAAGCGATACATAAACCAGATAGATTTGAAAAACCTAAGTGGTTTGATATCCGTTATCACCAACCAGAACTTAATACCTCTCCGTGCGGGGTGAAAGTGATCGGGATAGAGGGAATGATGATATAAAATAAATACTTGTGATGCCAAACAAAGGGGCCATGACAGTTAGCGCAGACAGCACTATAGCAGACGTATTAAAAGAGAAACCACAGGCACCAGACATCCTTTTCAGATTTGGAATGGGCTGTATCGGCTGTGCTCTGGCAAACGGAGAGACGCTGAGACAGGCAGCACTTGGTCATGGGATCCCCTTAGATGAGCTCCTTGAAGCTCTGGGAATGGAAGAATAAAGAATATTATTCGTTTTTATTTCCTTTTTTTCGTATTATTTTTAGTTCTTCGATGGATGCCTCAGGGTGCGTTGTAAGGTAGTCTGCAACAGCCGGTACATGGACGAGAGTGCATCCTTCACATGACCATATTCTCCCCCGATTTTCCCGCTCCAGCCATTTTCCCAGGGATTCATCACCGCACGGATAAAAAGGACAGTAGCAAAAGTCGCATCGCTGGTTCTCACATGACGGGTGGCAGGGATAATAGGGGCATCCATCAGGATTCCATCGTGACCATCTATCTCCGCCAATGGAGCAATGGATATAAAATGCCGGTTTTCTCGGAAGTTTTGTTTCACTGACCGCCCATGTTTCAGGGATGCCATAGGTAATTGTCTCAGATATCAGGGCCTGTGCCCGTGTGAGACGTTCATGAAGACCGGGTGATTCTTCCATCGTTTCGCAGCAGATGAAAACAGCATCTCTTTCGGATTCGTCGTCAGGATACCCTGCTATGGTGAATGCGTTCTTTACTGCCTCTTTGGCGGTCGCCTGAAGTGTTCTGAGTCCTGTTACGGGGAACGGTTCACGAGAACAGACAATGGCGGTGACCGGTCCGGGAGGTTCTTCTCCCATACCCGGGCGTGTAAGAATAAAAACCATAATCCCGTCATATGCAAAGACGCAGAGATGGTCGATGGGAGTCGTGACCGGAAGACAGAGTGCGTCGTCTTTATATCCGTTTTTCCGGAGGAGTGTCTCAAAGATGAAGTCGGTCTTTTCTTGGGTATATGGGGGGGGCAGATGGGCAAGGGTGATGGTTGATATATGAGCGATGGTGCCGTCCTCGTCCTTCCCCTCCACGCCCGGCCCGAGCATCGTAAACGCACCGCGAATAAAGAGCGCCCTACCCTTGAGAAAATACCGCATATACGAGTATATCTTTTAACCTGAGTTGAAAAACGCTGTGAATTGAAAAAATATCGGGTGGCCCTTTAGGCAACGGTGTAGCGGGACCGGTCTTTGAGCTCCTGCTGCTTGCCCTGATTCCATCCGGCCACATCTGCCAGATATCCGGTCACACGGGAGACCTGGGATACATCGTGGCAACCGCATTCCGGACAGACCGGCTTGCCACAGAGGGGGCAATATTCGATGGTCTCCGTGATACTGTGGGTGCAGTGGCAGTGGTCGAGCGGGCACATGATTACCAGTTGTGTTTCACCGCAGACGGGACAGGGTGTATCATCGACAACATGGTAACAGGTGTGGCACTTGTACCTGCGCTCTTCAACGGGGATATCTTCAAGAGTAGGGTATTTTTCTTTGAGGCTGAGTTGTTCCGGCGTCCAGTTCATGCAGATACGTTCTGCAACCGGACGGATAAAATTATGTGTTTCGTCATACCGAAAAATCTCTGATTTACGTCTCAGTGTGCGATGGGCGTATTTTTCCGGCTTTTGCGTAATAATTTTTCCTTTCGTGCAAAGGATGTGAAGTGAAGAACGTCACGTGTTATGCCTGCTTTCGGTTTCAGTGTCCGCTGACAGAAAAAAAGGTATCAAAACAGGGATTGCCTCAGGTGACTCATAGGGATCATCACCAGCGGGCCATGGTGGCCAGCTTTTCAGAATCGGTCACTCATCATCGGCGGTATTATTATCGGCGGTAATGGGCATAGGCACGTGCGGCCTCTGCCGGGTTCTCAGCGGTGTAGATGGATCGTCCCACGATCATGCCGTCGATCAGGGGAGCAATGACTCTTGGATCGCCGCCCTGTGCACCGACACCGGGTGAGAGAATCTTTCTCTCTTTGATGATGGTGCGCAGGGTCACAACGCGTTCCGGGCGGGTGGCAGGTGCAATGATGCCATGAGCACCACAATCGACTGCCATCCTGGCCATGCGTTCAGCATTCTTTCCGCTTAAATATTCAAGGGCGCCGGGATGGCTCATCTCAGTGACGACATAGCATTCCCCACCCGCGTCATCAGCGGTTTCCACACAGGCAGTAACAGAGTCACTCCCACAGAATCCCTGACAGATGATGGCAGAGAAACCGGCAGCAAAGACCTGCTCTGCAATCAGCCGATTGGTATTCGGGATGTCGGCCACTTTGAAATCAGCGATGAGAGGAATGTCAAATTCGCTCAGGGGACCTGCAATACCAAGGCCAGCGGCAAGCACCAGCGGATAACCTATCTTTATTGCATCCAGATGCGGAGCCGTTGCCTCTGCCACACTGAGCGCCTCCTCACGACTGAGGACGTCCAGCGCAAGAATCAGGTCAGGCATGTTCAATCCGTTCCCGCATCGCTGCAATGATCAAAGGCAGCGTGATGGTTGCATCGCCATAGACGGTCTGGGCATGTGCCTCACCGGTTACCTTGCCCCATGATTTTGCCTCGGTCAGTGTCGCACCGGAAAGTCCGCCAAGATCGGGCCGATCGCCGGTTAACTGAACCGCGTAATCAAAGCCTTTTGGGGTCATGAGCATGCTCTGGAAGATATAGTTCTTCGGCACACCGCCACCGATCAGAAAAGCCCCGGACTTTTTTGCGTTGAAACAGATATCCATCATATGGCTCATATCGCCAAATGCATCAATCGTTACCTTGTGCATCTGGTTAAAAAGCCAGTATTGGAGACCAATCATGGAGTCCTGGATAGCGGGGCAGTATATGGGAATATCCATCTCTGCTGCTGCCGCAAGAATGCCGGTATCAAGGTGTTCGCCAATATGGCGGAGGAGACCGGATATTGAGAGGGTGGTGCCATCTGTTAGTTCTTCGAGTGTCTCCTGCATAAACTCTTCAAATCTTACGAAAGCATCAGATGGGAGATAAATATCGTAAATCCGGTTAATCTCCTCTTCGTAGAGTTCATCATCATCACAGATCTCTGTGCCATGATAATGATAACACCCGATCGCCTCTATCGTATCGTGGGTCATGTTGGCGCCGGTTGATACCAGCACATCAACATACCCGTCACGGATGAGGTCTTCAACAATCCCCCCCATACCGCCGGGCACCATTGCCCCTGCAAAACCCACAAACCGTGTGGTCTCTGCATCGGAAAACATCTCGGTGCAGATGTCTGTTGCACGTGCAAGATATCCTCCATTGTAGGCTCCGGCTTTTGCCATTTCTGCCACCAGTTCAGCCACTGTCATGCCTGCCCTTACCCGTGCCTGTATGACCGGGCTGGTGCAGGCGGTCTTCCCGTTACCACTGCTCATATAACTGCTACCAATATTGGCCCGATACTGCATTAAACACATGGGCACCGGTAAGAATAGGATTGGGGGGTGACCCGCTTTCTCGCAGAACAAGACCATTTCCGGCGACTAAAATCCACATTATTTTGATTACGTCTTTTTTCCGCCAATGGGCAATAGGCCACGGCAGAGCGGTTTTGCCAGGTGGCGGCGTGCAGATGGAGGAACTTCATACCAACCGGGCGAGATTGTCCGCGGTTCACGAGTGATATCCGGTTCATCTCCCCGTGTTTTACACCGGCGGCATTTCCATCCCTTATCGACACCGTCGCTCTTCATCCGCTTTCCACAGGTGGGGCAGACAGGGGGACGCTGCCGGATAATCTCTGCACAGGTGATGACATGGATTTTTTCCAGATTGATGCTCTCGTTCTTGTAACTGCCGCAGACGGTGACAAAATCACCCGGTGCAAGGGCCCGGATAATGTCCCGGAACCCTTTCGTCGGTTCGTATGCCATGCACCTGACCGCACCCGAAGGGTCTTTGATAAGAAATGACACATGTCCGCCGCGTCCTGTCTTTGGCGTGTCAGAAACAGTCCCGGTGAGGCGGTATGAACATCCATCGACAAGGGATGCAATCTCTCCCCCAAGGAGGTGGGCATCAGTTCCCTGATTCGTGGAATAAATCATTTCCAGCACCGGTTCCTGTGACAGCACATACCTGCGGGCTTTTGTTACCCATGTCGGGGACTCTCCGCGAATACCAAAGATGACCGGGTCAGGAGTGTGAGGGAAGCAGACGATGCAGTCATTTTCGGTGTCCACCGTGTCCCAGGTGTAGGGAAAGGTTGCCTTTTCTGCGCGGAAGAGACTGTCTTTATCAACGGTCCGTTCCCCTTTGTCGTTTGGACTGCGATATACGAGAATTTCTGCAGTCATATCGCTCTGAACTGCGGCAATCGCCGCAGTCGCCCCGATTATTCCCCTGCCGTTCTTCCATTTTCTGATTCGTGCACCTGCCGCATGGCAGACTGCCTCGGCCTCATCTGTTGTACAAAATCCGGTGACTGCCTGGAGGTAAAATGCAACCGGCAGTGGTGTTTCTGATATCACAAGTCCGGGATTTGTCTTTTCCTCATCTAACTCAGCCAGTTCCTCAATGCATGCCGATGCAATCCGGAATGCCGTATCCACGTCTCCGTCTGCCTCAATACAGATGGCTGCGTTTCCCCGGGTTTTGTATATAATATTCGGATTCAGTCGTATAAGGCGCTGGCCATTTACCCTTATTCCTGCCTCCTTTAGCCGAAATATCAGCACAGCTCCAAGATATGTGGTACACATGCCTGCCGGGGAATCCGTGTCATCAATGCCAATACGCATAAAAGCCACTCTTTATATGGAGTTCGCTGCTATAACAGTTTATAGCCAGATG
>CAZBYH010000101.1:0-6694 GCA_964496155.1 uncultured Methanoculleus sp. | reverse complement strand
TCCAGGAGCATATCGACAGGATGTGGGATTCTGCTAAGACCATTGACCTGAAGATACCGATCTCAAAGAAAGAGATGGAAGATATCATCCTTGAAACGCTGCGGAAAAACAATCTCAGGGATGCCTACATACGCCCGATCATTACCCGCGGTGTCGGCGACCTGGGACTGGATCCAAGAAAATGCCTCACCCCGACGATCATTGTGATTGCGACCGGATGGGGTGCAATGTATGGCGACCTCTACGACAAGGGGCTTACCGCTATCACCTGCTCCATCAGACGAAACCCTGCTGAAGCGCTTCCACCCAATGTAAAGAGTCTCAATTACCTCAATAACATCATGGGCAAAATTGAAGCAAATTACAAGGGCGGCGACGAAGCAATCTTCTTTGACACGAACGGCTATGTGGCCGAAGGGTCTGGTGACAACATCTATGTGGTAAAAAACGGCGTCATCATCACCCCGCACACGATCAATAACCTCCGGGGCATTACCCGTATGGTGCTTATCGAAACCGCTGAAGAACTGGGTATTCCGGTGTTTGAACAGAACCTGGGTTACTTTGATCTCTACTCCGCCGATGAAGTCATCGTCACCGGGTCTGCTGCAGAGGTTGCCCCGGTCTCTAAAATTGACGGCCGTGAGATTGGTACCGGAAAACCGGGCCCGATTGTCAAACAACTGATGTCCGCATTCAAAACCAAGACAGAGACCGAGGGTACACCTGTCTACTAATTTTTCTTTTGGACGTTTTCCGCTATTTTTTCGCACATTTTTCCCGAATCTTCTGTGAAGTGCAATCCAAAAATTTTATATCTAAAAGGGCCGTATATATTCAGGCACAACTAACGGTGCGTATTGCTGATATAGTGTAGAGGCCAATCATGCCGGCCTTTCACGCCGGCGACTGGGGTTCGAATCCCCATATCAGCATACTGTTCTATTGTTTTTATTCTGTGATTCAATGTATATTTCTGTGGATTTTAAAGGTGATTGATTTGTATCTGAAATTGTCGTATGGGAACCACAGATTATTTATTTTTGAAAACATGAATCGTAACCGGCTTTTGGTGCATCATACGATACCAATAGGGAAAACCATCCATGAGAAAATGAAGAGAGAACAATTTCAAAAAATTCCCGTAGCAGTTTTGTCAGAGCGCGCTCATTGCACTTCGAATACTAATTGTATATATTAGAGCCTGATTCCAAATCGAAAAGGTAATTTAAAGCTAAACCCACAAACCTATATGGAACATTCCCAAAACGGTGATTCATTAGGCAAATATGCCTTATTGATCATTTCCATCTCCCTTGCCACCTTTATGGCATCGCTGGATGGAACCATCGTAAATATAGCTCTCCCCACCATCTCAGAATCCTTTAATATCTCATCCAGTACCGTAAGCTGGGTTTCCACCATTTATCTCTTAGTGATGGCAGGATGTGTGCTGATCTTCGGAAAGATATCAGACATCATCGGGTTTAAGAAGATATTTTTATCAGGGTTCACCGTATTTACCGTGGGATCGTTTCTCTGTGGATTCCTCCCGGATATATTCGACTCATTTTATATGTTAGTGGGAGCCCGCGTCATTCAGGCAGTCGGTGGCGCCATGATATCAGCCATTGGCCCGGCAATGATCGCCGCATTCATCCCCATGAGTCTCAAGGGAAAGGCGATGGGCATCATCATGACGATTGCTGCCCTCGGCATGGCCCTTGGCCCAACCCTGGGAGGATTTTTAACCCAGTACATATCCTGGCACTGGATCTTCTTCATCAATGTACCGGTTGGCATTATTGCCTTCATTCTTGGCGCAAAAGTCATCCCCGTTACCTCATCCCGTGGCGATCTCTCCGGCTTTGACCGAAGCGGGGCGGCACTCATATTCGTCGGGCTTGCAGCGCTTCTCTTTGCCGTATCAGAAGCAAACGCGCTTGGGTGGACGTCCCTTCCCATTGCAGGGTCCATCGTCCTTGCCATCGCATCCCTGGGATATTTTGTCATACACGAACAAAGATCAGCCGATCCCATCCTCGAACTCTCCCTGTTTACCAAAAGAAATTTTCTTATCACCAATCTGATCATGTCACTGATCTTCTTCTGTTTTGCAGGGATCAATTATCTGCTTCCGTTTTATCTGGAATATGTACAAAAGTTCGACACCTCATCAGCAGGCCTCATATTAACCGCACTCTCCGTTGCCATGATGGTTGCAGGCATTCTTGCGGGGGTGATTTATAATAAAACCGGCGGGCGCATTCTCTGCATTGCTGCCGCTGGTGCTCTTACCATCGGATTTTTCCTTCTCACGAAACTCAATGCCGATACCAGTATCGGATTTATTGTGCTCTGCCTCCTCATCATCGGCTTTGGGATGGGTCTTATCGTCGCCCCCCTCTCCAATATGGTCATGAACTCCGTTTCCCGGACTCATCAGGGCATGGTCTCAAGCCTGACCAGTCTTGAGCGGTTTGCTCCCATGACCATCGGAATTGCGATATTCAACCTGATCTTCATCCAGGGAATGAAAGCCATTATAATAAACCATGAGATCACCATGGAGGCCCCGGTAACCATAAAATTGGCTGTTCTTTCTGCAGGATTTGATCTGGCATTCTTCGTCGCCTTCCTCATTGCCATCGTCATCCTTATCCTGACCATTCTTGTACGACAGGAGATACACCCGGATTATGCAGATGAAAGCGTTCATGAAGAGACGGGTATGGAAATGGTATAACGATTCTTTTTACGTTCAGAATCCTACGGATTATTTTTTTTGATGTAGTAAAAGAGTATGCCACGAAACCAGAAATTCTGCGGAAAAACCGTTATGAATTACATTTATCCTGCAGATACCGGATAACATCCGATATATCCTCACGATCAATCAGCGAAATACCATAATGTTTCACAATCATATTTCGGACCTTTTCTGACTCAATCCAGCCGTTGTCAAGCCCTGTTATCAGATTATCGATCTCTTTGATGTAGGGAAAGATCTTCTCAGTCATCTCTTCACCACACTCAAGGTCAATGATGCCCAGAATAATCTGAAGAGGATTACGGATATGATCATTTAAGACCGCAAACTGCTCCATATTCTTATCAATCTGGACAAATGCCTCTTTCTTTATATCTTCAAGCACGTTGTATTCCGTGGTGTCTCTCATGTATAGCACAGACTGTTTAAAGATGCCATTTTCGATTAGGGGCATATTCCGGAGAGAATATACTGCAAATTTGTCCTTATAGCGGTATTTAATATCCTCCTCAAAATATTTATGGCCAAAAATCAAATCCCGCATCTCTGAACCCCGGTCGGTAGGGAACAAGGGTGACATGCACCTCAGATCCATCCCCTGAATCTTTCCCCGTATATCACTATTCCGGCACAGGGTTTCAAAGGCCTCGTTATAGATGATCACCCGGAATTGATCATCAATCACCACAAGAATATCGTGAAGGGTATTAATCGTCGTTCGATATTGAAATTCGGAATACCGGATTGCCTCCTCCATCATCTCGCGTTCTGTAATATCACGGCATAAAACCGTGACATAGCGATCCTTCCCAAAGCAGGTTGAACTAATACTCAGCTCCATCCGGATTTCCTGACCATTCCTCGCCATCAGTGGTGCCTGAATAATTTCTGATGACCGAATGCCGGATTCCATCATAGCGAGTATTTGATGAAGTCGATAATAATGTGCAACATCAAGTATCGTCATATCAAGAAGCTCCTTTGTGGTATACCCAAGCATCTTCTCAGCGCGGCTGTTCGCATCGATAATGCGCCCTGAAGAAGGGTCAAGAATGAATACAATATCACTGGTGCTGTCAAGTGCGGCCCGGAACCGTTCCAGCTTTTCCTGTTGATGCTGAAGCTGAGGATAATAACTCTTTTTGAGAGAGGCTTCGCCAAACCCGATAATACGATTTCTGATCTCTCTTAGATCCTCCTCATAGAGTTCTTCATCCATCGTCATTCCATCACCTCACAATTTTATTGAACCGGTCCGACAGGTGAGAACAATCACCATCAAAAGACTCCCCCATCTCATAAAACACGCTCGAACAGATGGGAGATGTCATCCGCGTCCGGAATTCTCGGATTCGTCGCAACACAGGGATCAGAAATGGTATGTGCAACCAGATACGGTATATCGTCATGAGACGCGCCATGTTTAGACAGAGTCAGCCGTTCGTTCGGGTATCCCCGCATCTCTGCAATTTTCTCAAACATGGCAGCGATGGTGTTTTCATCACAGGTCACATGGGGAGAGACACCAAGAATCTCTGCAATTTTTTGGTATTTACGTCTTGCTGATGGATAATTATACAAAATGACACTCTCCATCGCAATGGAGCTTGCAAGTCCGTGCGGCACGTCAAACATGGCACCGATGGCATGAGACATTGCATGGATAAGTCCAAGCCCTGCATTGGAAAACGCAATTCCTGCATACATGCTTGCCATCAGTGATTGAAAACGGAAATCCGGATCATCCGTTTTATCGATAGAAAATGGGAACAAACCGGCAGTAATTGTTATTGATTTTAGCGCCAGCATATCACTGAAATGTGATGAACCATTGGACACATACGCTTCGATGGCATGCGTAAAGGCATCCATGCCTGAATTGATGGTGACCGATTCCGGTTGTGACATCAATGGAATGGGATCTAAGAGAGAGACGTCCGGAACAAGGGACTTTGAAACAATGAGATTTTTTGTTTTTTTGGCACAATCACAGATCACGGCATATTGCGATACATCTGCTCCACTCCCTGCGGTTGTCGGCACACAGATCAACGGCGGCATGGGATTTTGCACCATATCGACACCGACATAATCCATAATCGTCCCCCCGTTTGCCACAACAATACCAATGCCCTTTGCACAGTCAAGCACACTGCCTCCTCCGACGGCAAGAATGCCGGTGCATTTCTCACTCAGATAGAGACCTGCTCCTGCCATCACATTATAATCGCGGGGATTTTCCTCAATATCGGTAAAAAAAACGTATTCCGTCCCTGCTTCATCAAGGCTCTGGAAAATATCCTGAATCCATTTCTGGCGAAACAGATTATCGTCAGTGGCGATGAGAACACTACCTGAATGAAAATTTTTGGTATACCTGCCCGCATACATTCGTGAATTGTCGCCGGTGATAATCTCCGGAATTACATATTTTCGGTGTTCACGAATCATCTCCACTCAGTATCCCCCCATACAATCCCTGCTACATTTTATCTTATCTGGTTAAATAGGATATGATTTCGTCACCCGGGAGAAGCCGATGAGATATTGGGTTAATATGAACACCAAACGATATCGCCTCATTTCTTGTCCTGCAGAAATGACTATATCCTCCCGGCAGTCATGAAATATACATGGCAATGCAGAAGAAAGGAGCGATGCTGTGGATCACGCTGGCAGTGTGTAGTGCAATAGTTCTGACTGCCTCCGGGGGATGCACCGATTTTGCATCAGGTGGTTTCACTGACAGTGACATCACGGTGATACCCGGCACGACATCCTCCACCCCATCAGGTGGGCCCGGCCAGCAGACCTATGGGAATCTCGTCATTGACGTGCCGGATTTTGTCCAGCACTGGAAACCAGACGGAACATGTTACTGGCAAGGGAGTATCAAAGTTACCAATACCGGGGATGATGTTCTGATAAAGAATGTCGTCATCCGCTCCTATCTCAGGCGTACGGCCGATAATGGAATAGAAAATGTGGACAGTAAAACCTTACAGCGGATAGACCCCGGCGAATCCCTTTCCTACATATCACAAGTATTTGGCAATTGCGACACAGATTATTACATTGTAGTAAAGGCAGATACCGAATAATCATTTTCGATACATCACTATCCGGGAGAGTCTGTATACTTCCCTCAATAATCCATACCCTCTCAGGGACTCATTTTAATCCTTTCGAATTATTCTGCTCTACCCAAACGCCGCAGGTATACTCCGGAGTAAGGAAAGAACGACAACCACCAAAAAAGAATGAATAGGGACTGTTTAATCCGGAAAACAGCGGGCAGCAGTTTTCGTGCCGTCCGAGTCTCTTTGCATGGAACAAACCACCATATTCTTATTACTTCGTCCCTTGTATTTCTCGTATGAAGGTTCTTGCAATAAATGCAAGCCCCCGGGGAAAAAACAGCAACACACGTCAGCTGGTAATGGCAGCGCTCTCGGGAGCAGAAGAGGCCGGAGCAGATACCGAATATCTGGATATCTGCGAATACGATATCCGGTACTGCACCGGGTGTGCAACCTGTTACCAGAGGGGAGAGTGCCCGATTCAGGACGATTACGCAGAGGTATTAGCAAAAATGCAGGCAGCAGACGGGCTGATTCTGGGGTCACCCGTATACATTAATGCCGTATCCGCACAGCTCAAAACGTTACTGGACAGAATGCCGGATGTAATTCATTGCCAGGCATTTACCGGAAAATATGGTATTGCGGTTACCACCGGCGGCGGAGGCGGCACAGATGACGTCATCGCCTATCTGGGTACTACCCTTCAGGTATTGGGAGCAAATATGTGCGGCGGTGTTGCAGCAGTCATGGCAGACGGTTTAGAGCGGTTTGAAGAGCAAAAAACGGTGGCCAAAAACGCAGGAAAAAACCTGGTGCAGGCAATTGGGGAAAAAACCACCTA
>CAZBYH010000100.1:0-6705 GCA_964496155.1 uncultured Methanoculleus sp. | reverse complement strand
TGGTTGCGATAGCGGTTCCACCAGCTGAAGTCACTGCTTCGCAATCCACCACGACCAGATGGGACTGCGTCCATGTATCTCTCCGGTTTCATCCCGGCACGTTCCATCACCGGGCATTCATTCGGACACCAGCCAAGTCTCTTCCTGATATAATCCATGGAAATTGCCATCAGTACGCCTCCAATGTTTCTGCAAAAGAGTGTGGGTCATCGACATACATCGCGATTATTTTCCTTGTATTCGTCGTGATGGCAATCACCTGAGGATAGCGCGATCTGACATAAGAACGATGAAAAATGCAGATGGAAAAAATAACGATACTGAAGTAGAGAACGACCCAGCTGAGTGAGACGAGACCGAGACTCACACCATGAACGAATGGAAGTAATTCGTTATAGATACGAACAGTAGAGTATACAATAATCACAAGAATCACTGCTGCGAACACGGATAGGGGAACCGGAAGTTTATTGTTTCTGACTTCAGTTTTTAGGATAGCATCTTTTGCAATTACACGAGGATTGAACAGAGGTCGATGAATAAAGATTGCATCCCGGGTAATATTGACAGTGTTCCCATTGCGGTCCAGGTAAAACGTAATTACTGCGACAGCCAGTACGAAAATGCTCAATAGAATGCGCGCGATGAAGGGATTCACGAGACGAAGGATAGAGAAAGCGACCACCACCCCGACAATCGCTAAGAGGAACAGAGGAAATGGAATTCCGGTCGATCCGTAATCCACGATTCCCTTTCTCTGTAAATGCAAAACATTGTCAGGAGTGGTCAAAAAACTCTTCTCAGATGTCCTCATCTGTTCACGACCTGATGCCATGTTCATATTCGGGCACCAGCCCATCCGTCTTCGTATTACTTCAGCAAATTTCATCACAGTATTTTTCCCCCCTCTGTTCTCATCAGCCATTTTCAAGTCATATCCCTGAGATTCGCAAACAACTCATCCGCAAGCCGCGTCGGATCATCCGTCTTTGTGAGGGAGATATGCAGTTCGTCCGCAAAATCCCAGAGCAGTTCAATACACTCCCGGTAGCGGGGACATGAACCGCAGTCACCTTCGTGCTCGTACCAGACCTGCACCCCGTGCTTTGCGGATACGAATACGATGGCCTTCGCATTGAACGGGACAGACCGCCCAAAGAGGACACCCTTCTCCACATTATACTGTTCCACCTCAATCTGGTTTGCATGGGCCATCATTAAGAGCGTCTTCTCAACCTTGTCTTCCATAGTGAGAAGCGCCTTTGAAACGGCCTGCCGGGAGATCCGGAACTGTTCTGCGATGTGAATGTTTGCGAGACCGTCACGGCGCAGTTTCCAGAACTCGAACTGGCGATCAGACATAGGGAGAGACATGTGTCAACATGTACAGGTTGTCCATAAAAATGTTTTGGTTATTGTTAATCCACCGGACTATCTGTTCAGAACACCCTGCGAAGACAGGTTTATTCCTGCCTCACCACTGTCTGAACTGCTGGTTATTCAATGCAGATTCCACCCCCTAAATCCGTATAAAGCACATAAAATCAGTATATTCGCACCGTTCTACTCAATTCAATGCCTTGTATCAGGCATGCGCATACTAAGGAGGGTGGTGGCACCTGATGTGAGGCAATATATCGTCTTCCCACCCTCTTTTTCTGAAACAACCACTCCACTGTTGTTCAGGCGGGACATATGCCACGAGACGGATGAAGGGGCAATACCCACCCACCCTGCGATCTCTGTTCGTGTTGCACCACGACGCCGGGCGATGAACCTGCAAATTTCACCCGCTGTGCCCGAATGAAGGCGTGATAAAATACGCATATCATCCATTGAATATTTGCCGTTGTTTTCAAAATATGTTGTACTTCCACCTTCTTTCCACTCCCGGATCCTACCCTCCCTGAGAAGGATATAGAGATGGTAATGCAGAGTCCCCCGGTTAATTTCCAATTTTTCTCCAATAACTGAAAAAGATGTTCCCGGGTATATCGTAATATAGTCATATACTTCCGCACGGACAGGCTGGGTCAGTACATCCTGACGTGTCGCCCGGCGAAATCCGAGGGTGCACCATACACCCGACGCGTAGAGAAGTGTTACAGGCTGGTATAGCAGGGGACAGAACAGGCAGACCATCACACAGAGAAATGCCAAAGGAGGAACCTCCCACCACGGTATGGAGAGAGAGGCCATCTCGTTTCCCCCGGGAGGGAGAGCATCCCATGCCTCCACCGAATATATTCCCGCTGCCATCACCGGTGCGGTGAGAAAAGTGACGACAAAAAAGAGAATCAACAGCGTGATCCGAATATAACCAGATATCCTCAACCACCTCATAACAGAGGGTATGAACGGGGGATCATATAAATAATATGTGACAATCATCTCCCATTTGAACTATCCCACATTCATCAAGGCGGGTGGCATTTTACCCACATACCGGGAGTTGGTGATTCTCACAGAAAGGGTATATCACAATGAGAAATACTTATCAACAAGACCTGGAAAGCTGAAATTGCCCGAAGGTTGATGGAATGTGATGATAATGGAGAAAAAACATCTGCAATTAATATGCTTCTCAGCGGCCATCCTGATCCTGTGCATGGCTGTGACTCCTGCTGCCGCACTTACCGCCCAGGTAACCCCACCTATTCTCCCAAAAGGGCTGCCCCTTTCAATCTCAGGCCAGACGGATTATCCAGGGGAGGTCGCAGTTTGGATCATCGGCCCGACCTATCAGGATCGCCGGGTCATTACCACAACGGATGGCATACTTAGAGAAGTATTATTCACACCGGAAACAACCTCCGGACTTTCAAGCGGCCAGTACTTCCTGATCATTGAGGATACGGGTCCCAACGCAGAATTTGCCCTCGAAACCTCCACCGATGGCGATCGTACGATAGTGTACTACCAGGGCATGCCCCTTTTTACCCTTGATGACCCCGGAACAAGCTATTCAGACACTGCAATGGCGCTCTCTGAAGCGCTGAACCGCCCCGAGATAGATGATGCAGCATTGAAGATGGTGTTTCTCGTGGAAGAACCGTGGATAACAGTCGATCAAACACCTACCGGCCACCCGGGCGACCTTCTGCGGTTCGCAGGGACGACCAACCTGCCGCCGGGCCACGAAATTTCCTACGTAATCTATCTGGCCTCTGCCAATCCCTGTGAGGAAGATAAAGTGGCAGAGTCAGGAATCATCTGGGTCGTGAAGGGAGGATCCCACAACTACTGGTATGTCGATATCGACACAATCGGACTTGATAGCGAGGAATATGTCCTCACCCTTGATTCCGGCCATACCATCGTCACTACTACGTTTATTCTCTGTGACAACCGGCTTACCCTGCCCCATACTCCTGCGATAACCGTGAAGACGCTTCAGGAGGAACCGGAAGTGATATCCAGCCACCTAACTGGAACGGGGCTGGTTTCCACCGATACCGCGGATTACGGAACAGTTTCCACAAAGGACGACATCATCTATACAACTGACGATGCGGTGATCTGGTGTTCTGCTATTGATGGCGATTACATCACCTGGGCTGAGAAAACAGAGGATGAAGAGACGAACATCTTCCTGTACCACATCCCGACCGGAACCACACGCACGATCGTCGAGAGCGCCCGCTACCTCACCTTTACGATGGACATCTCGGGAGACCATATCGCCTGGGAGAAATTACATACTGGTGAGCCCACCATTCCAAGGGGTATTGGGCTCTATACCATCTCGACGGGAACCATCGAGGATCTTCCTGTTTCTCATTGTACTATCGGACAGATTGCAATTGACGGGGACTTAATCGCGTTTTCAGGGCTGGATTTCTCACCCATTAAATCCGATACCAAACAGGGTGCGAAAAATACTATTTTTATTTATTCCATCGCGAACAGAACACAGCAGATTCTGTGCAAACAACCCAGTCACCAGACTGAACCGGCAATCGGCGAGGGATATGTTGCATGGCGAACTAAAGGTGAAGGATACTCTGATACCATCACTATCTACGCGCTTGCCGATGGCAGCAAGGTTATCCTCTCTCCTCCTGAAAGCGCATCATACGCGCAACCCTCTGTGGGTAGGGAGATGGTATTAACTTCGCTGTATTATATAAACGCCGGAGCACCCGGACCATACAAAACAGAGATTGTGACGACAACACTTCCCGGAATGGAGACAACAACTCTCTCTCTTCCGGAAACGACCCACCGTTCAGCGCCACAGTCCAACGGAGAATGGATTGTCTGGTCAGAACGCAATGCGGATACCGACTCATCCCGTCAAATAATGATATATGATACCAAAAAAAGCAAAATTATTGGAACACTTGCACGATCGGGCGGGGATATACAAATCGACAACAATCATCTCATCTCCACTGAAATAGATGAATTACGTGGGGTCTGCAGTCTCTGGCTCACCAGATTCACCGGCAAAGGACAGGTGTCGCCCGGTGAAACGACAGCAGAGGATGGAACGGGCGCATACACCGCCTCAATGACCGGATTTGGGGTGATGGCTGCCGGCATCGCAGCAATGGCAGTGCTCCGGAAGAGGAGAAACAGGTGAAGACTGCAAGAATCTGTGCACTCCTGGTAATTGCCTCTGTCATCATACCAGGAATCGGAGCAGCCATATCCTTTGGAGAGGAAGGACCGTTCCAGATAGCACACCCATTTGATATCATATCCGCTCCAGCGGCCGGAGGGGACCGCATTCTATGGATCGAAAGCACCTCACCCCCTTTTCCTGATGACGAACATTACCTGGGAGCTCCCTGTGCCATTTATTCATACAACACGACATCAGGGACAAAGACCCTCATCCGCTCCCGTGCAACCAATGCCTGCTCCCCTGATATCGACGGCGATCTCGCAGTCTGGGAGGAGGAACGTGGGTTCACAACAGATATTATCTGCTACAACTTTTCCACAGGAACGGTCTCAGCGCTCCAGACAAACAGGTTACAGCACAATCCACGCGTGAGTAAAGATCGCATCGTCTGGGAGGAGGGATTCGTTGGTGAACGCGGGATCTGGATGTATAATACAAAAAGTGGTGCGTTGCACGGTCTTTCCACCGGAAAAACCGATTGTTTCGCTCCCGATATTGACAGAAACACAGTTGTCTGGGTTGAAAAAAACGATCAGGACACGTATTCAATAGTCTCGCTAAATTTGGTATCCGGGAGGCAGTTTGTCCTCAACACCACGTCCGCGGCGGTCTGGCCCCGCATTGACGGAGGGAAAATTATATGGGAAGAGGATGGGCTGATTCATCTCGCATCAAACAAAGAGGGCATGTCAACCCTCACCAGTGAACCTGCATGTCGTTCCGACGTAATCATCAGCGATACCATCGTTGCATGGTCAGAAGACGGGCGGATTTTTTGTAGTGATCTCCTGGAGACGCAAATGATACGTATTGGGAAGCAGCACGCATCAATAAGGCCAGCGATCACGGACAAAGGTATTGCATGGGTCGAAGATGACCATGGTGCACTGCCCTATATCTGGTATCAACCCTTTTCACCCCTTCCGGAAACAGGTCTGCAGGTCGAAGCGTGCGCCACCACCATGCCCCCGACAAGAGGGGGTCAAAGTGGCCTGCTACGGGAGGGAGAATGTGCATGGTATGTACTGGATGTTTCCACCGGCACAACCCGGATATGCCTGGACCTTTCATGGGAGGAGGTAGGCGAATCCCTCTCATGTACGCTCATCTGCCCGGGAGGCACGATATTACGTTTCACCGACAGTGACGATGAAATAATGGATGCCAGAGTGAGAATCTCAGTCACTTCTCGCGCAGGAATCTTCCCGGGCAGATGGCACTGTGCCATATCCGGCGAATCAATTCAGGAAGAGGCACGCTACTCCATTATATGGTATGAATATAGGGAGTGACATGTGCCAGGATGTGTATGTAGATCGAATCTTTAATATAACGACAATTCAGTTCTTCAGCGTCCGGGTACCAAAGTACCCTACCGTAATAGAGGTCCATCTATTTTCACTCCAGTCAGCCGATAGTACACCAACCGGCCGAACCGGGAGGACAACAGCCGACGCTTTGGATCAGGCACAAAATATGATGAGAAGCCGATGCAGCCATGTAAGACCGCTAAGAACCGCTAATATATGTTTCCGGAGATTCAGGCGTACGAATGAGGCCCCAATCGTTATCACAACGGACACACCGTGCACCGCACGAGATAAATCACCCCTCTGGGAACCGAAACATCTTTCAGATAAACATATGTTCAAACAAATTCGAAGTCAGAGACAGGATTATATTTAAACCATGTCTATTAGTGGATATGACAATGAAGATGAAATGGTTCGCCCTCTGTCTGCTCATGATGTGCTGCCTCGTGATCCCCACGGCCGCCGCAGACGTTGGAGAAATCCCATCGATTACCGTATCAGGCACCGGATCGGTGACCACCGCCCCCGATGAAGTGATCATATCTGTTGGTGTCCAGACGACCCACACGAACCCCATCACCGCCCAGCAGGAGAACGCACAAAAGACCGCTAAGGTCATCAGTGCCCTGAAAAAACTCGGAATTGCATCAGAAAAGATTCAGACATCCGGTTACCGGATGTACTCCCAGACACCCGATGAGTACAGCCCGTTCTCCGGCAAAAAAGAAGTGTATGTGGTCTCTAATTCCGTAACAGTCACCT
>CAZBYH010000099.1:0-6779 GCA_964496155.1 uncultured Methanoculleus sp. | reverse complement strand
AGGGCATTGAGTTTGACTACTGCACCGTGCATGCGGTGATGGCTCTGCGTGAGGAAGGCGTTTGTGTGCATATCGTCAACAACAATCCTGAAACCGTCTCAACTGACTATGACACCTCAGACCGGCTCTTCTTTGAGCCGATGACGCTTGAGGATGTCACAAACATCCTGAAGTCTGATAATTACGCGGGTGTGATGGTCCAGTTCGGCGGCCAGAACTCGGTGAACCTTGCCCTGCCGCTGGAACGGGCGGTGCAGTCCGGAAATCTGTTGACCAAAATCTTCGGCACTTCCCCGGATGCAATGGACATGGCAGAGGATCGGGAGCGGTTTAGCGAACTGTTGGAAGAACTTAACATTCCGTCGCCGGCGAATGGTTCTGCCTATTCTGAGGAGGAGGCATTTGCCATTGCACAGAGGATTGGATTCCCGCTTCTGGTACGGCCTTCCTATGTGCTCGGCGGACGGGCAATGGAACTTGTTCACGACGAGATAGAATTACAGACCTACATCCATGAAGCGGTTCGGGTCAGCCGGAAGCATCCTGTCCTTCTGGACTCGTTTCTGCAGAATGCAATCGAGATCGATGTGGACGCAGTCTGCGACGGAACAGATGTTCTTATCGGCGGCATCATGGAGCACATCGAAGAGGCTGGTGTGCACTCCGGTGACTCTGCCTGCGTGATTCCGCCCCAGTCTCTCAGTGCAAATGTGATTGAGACGGTGCGGGAATATACCAAAAACCTTGCCGTGGGTATGGGCGTGGTGGGGCTCATCAACATCCAGTTCGCGGTAAAGGATGAGGTGGTGTATATCCTTGAGGCCAATCCGCGTGCGAGCCGGACGGTGCCTTTTGTTTCGAAGGCGACTGGTCTGCCGCTCGCAAAGGTTGCCGCAAAGGTGATGATCGGCAGGAAACTGGCCGATATGGGGTATACCGAGCCGGTCATGTCCTACGTCGCCGTAAAAGAGGTGCTGTTGCCCTTTAACAAGCTCCCTGGCGTTGAGATAATTCTAGGCCCGGAGATGAAATCAACGGGCGAAGTGATGGGTATTGATTACGACTTCGGCCGTGCCTACTACAAGGCATGTCTCTCAGCAGATAATGAACTGCCGCTGGAAGGCAATGTCTTTATCTCGGTCGACACAGAGAACAAGGAGGGCATCCTTCCCGCAGCACAGAATCTGCATGAACTGGGCCTGAAGATCTTTGGAACCGAGGGGACGGTTGCATTCCTCGAGTCCCATGGTATCCCTGCAAACCTCGTGAGAAAGGTGCAGGAAGGCTCACCGAATGTCATTGACGTGATGCGCAGGGGGGAACTGCGGCTGATAATAAACGCACCTGCCGATAAATACTCACGGCAGGATCATATCCTTATCATGCGGGCGGCGCTGGATTACACTATTCCGTACATCACGACCATTCAGGCAGCTAATGCGGCAGCCCAGGCAATCCGCTGCCTGAAAAAGGATTCAATCACGATTGAGCCTCTGTCGCATTATCATGGCGAAACCTGAATCCCCATTATCATCCCCGTTTTTTGTCGGTAATGCCACACCGTTTACAGCTGTTTCTGTGTACACGCTATTGTCTTTGGATGCCGTTTCGCAGTTTCGCGAGATAATTCGGGAGTATTACCAGACAAACCGCAGAGAGATGGCCTGGCGGGATACCGCAGACCCCTATGCTATCTTTGTATCAGAGGTGATGCTCCAGCAGACACAGGTGGCACGGGTCACGACAAAATATCCTGAGTTCATGGCAGCCTTCCCGGATTTTCCCTCTCTTGCAGCAGCGCCGCTTGAAGACGTGCTGCGTGTCTGGCAGGGGATGGGGTATAACCGAAGAGCAAAGATGCTGCGGGACGCCGCCTGTCAGGTGATGAGCCAGTTTAACGGACAGCTCCCTCAGACACCGGAAAAGCTTGTCATTCTTCCGGGCATCGGGCCTGCCACTGCTGCGTCCATCGCTGCATTTGCGTATAATGCACCGGTTGTCTTTATCGAGACCAATATCCGGCGGGTCTTTATTCATTTCTTTTTTCCGGCAGAGGAGAAGGTGCATGACGATCAAATCCTGCCGCTTGTCAGACAGACTCTTGACGAAACCAATCCCCGGGATTGGTATTATGCACTGATGGACTATGGTGCGAGCCTGAAACGGATGGTGCAGAATCCGAATCGGCGGAGTCATGGTTATACGATGCAGGCAGCGTTTGCCGGTTCGGACCGGCAGATCCGGGGAAAGATCCTGAGATATCTGTTGGATCAGGGTCCCTCACACACAGATGTGGTGATTTCTGTCTGTGGAAACGAGCCGGAACGCACGCAAAAAATCATTCAGAAAATGGTGGGCGAATGTCTCATTTCAGAGGATTCGGTGTGTTTGCGGATTGCATAACGGAAATCTGATGCCGCAATCTTAAATAGTCTTATCACAAAGCCACAGACATATGATACGCTGACGTATCAGGTAGTGAATAAAATGAAATGGTTCGATGCGTGGATGCCTGCATTCAGGCACACTCAGGTAATGATGATCCTGCTCATTATTATCGTAGGATGTGCCGCAATGGCAGGCAGTGCGGGGGCAAAAACGTCCACTGCAACAGAAGAATGGGTCTATTCCCAGCCGACGAACATGTATGACTGCGATATCTCCCCTGATGCCGCATTTGTGGCTGCAGGAACATACAACGGGAAAGTGCATCTCCTTACGATTGAAGGAGAGCATCTCTGGACAGCTGAGACCTACTCCCCGGTATGGGGTGTAGCTATTTCGAGCGGTGCAGAATATGTTGTGGCAGGCACTGATATCGGAGACCTTTTTGTGTATGACCGTGAAGGAACGCTGCTCTGGTCTAAACGGTTCCGTGGCGTGGTAAAAGATGTGGATATCTCTGCAGACGGGTCCGTAATCGCGGTGGGCTGCGCTGATTCAAAGGTTTACCGCTACACAAATACCGGTTCAGAGGAATGGGCGCATAATATGAACTCAGCGGTTCAGTCGGTGTCTGTCACCGCAGACGGCAGTCTCATCGGCGCCGGTACCAGGGGTTTTATGGTGACTGTGGTGGACAGCGCCGGACAGAAGGTCTGGAGCTACCTGATCAACGGACAGGTGTTCGGACTTGAACTCTCCCCGGACGGGAAATACCTGATTGTCGGAGGCAATGATGCCTACGCGTATATCTTTGACAATGACGGCGAAATTGTGACACAGCTGAATCCGAAATCAACGGTGAACAGTGTCTCGGCCTCACTATCGGGGGCATATTTTGCGCTGGGACTGGCAAACAACGCCGCGATTATTTATGATGCAGACGGAAAGATGGTCTCTCAGATGACTGCTTCTGCAGCGGTAAATGACGTCTCCCTCTCCCCCTCCGGGAATGTATGTGCGGTGGCCTCGTCTGATGGAAACCTGTATCTCTATTCCCTTGCTGTTCAGGGCATTCCGGTCACGCCGGTAGAGACGGCCACCCCCACACTGACTTCGACAGCCGGACCTGAGACAGAGGGCATTCTCTCAATCTCTTCAGCACCATCAGGTGCATCCGTCTACATCGATAATGCGGTAAAAGGCATTACACCGGTGACCCTCCCTATGAAAGCGGGGCAGTATCAGGTTCTGATACGTCTTAATGGGTATAATGACTGGACGACGACCATAAACCTGCTTCCGGGAGATACGGTGAATGTGGTCGCACAGATGAACGCTGCGACTCCTGTCTCAACACCTGCACCTCTGGGGTTCCTGCCGATTCTGGCCGGGTTAATTCTCGCTGGTGTTCTCCTGCTGCGCCGGTGTGATGAATAATCATTCCTCAGGCGTTCCTGAAGCCGGAGGGTTATCCCCTCCCTATTTTTGGGGAAATTATTCCTTGGTCAAAATAGTTTCATGTCCTGGGATGTTTCAAAATGTTCTATTATGGACTAAAGGGTGCTGTTCAACGGTATTTCTTATGCGATACCGTTCCCTTCATTTAAAAAAAGGCCTTTTTTGTGTCTCACAATGTGCCCTTAAAAAACCGGCAGTGCTCTGCTATCCTGCACGTATCACAGTGCGGTTTCTTTGCGGTGCAGACGGTTCGCCCGTGTGATATCAACAGATAATTGATATATTTCCACTGGGACTGTTCAAAGAGACTCATCAAATCTTTTTCAATGGCATCCGGTCCTGCTTCATCAGTTAAACCGATTTTCTGAGAAAGCCGTTTCACATGGGTATCAACAGCAATCCCCACAATCTGCCCGAATGCATGGTTTAAAACAATATTTGCGGTCTTCCTGCCTACCCCTGGCAGGGTGATAAGCGCGTCCATACTCCGCGGAACCTCGCCATCGTAATTCGCGACAAGAGCCTGAGCGGTTGCAATGATGTTCTTTGCTTTGGTATGGTAAAACCCGGTAGAACGGATGATAGATTCCACGTCTTCCTGAGCGGCCTCTGCGAGTGCGTATGCATCAGGATATTTTCGGAAAAGAGGGGCACTGATCTGATTTACCTGCCTGTCTGTCGTCTGTGCGGAGAGGATAGTGAGGATAAGAATCTGGAACGGATTTTCAAATGCAAGAAATGATATTACGTCGTTATGGACCGGATACTCTTCTTTCAGGATACAAAGAATCAGGTCTGCTTGTTCCTGAATCATAATAATAGATGGGGCAGGGCAGATTCGAACTGCCGTCAAAGCGTCCCAAACGCTCTAGGATGGACCAGGCTACCCTACTGCCCCGTTTGGCACCTAGTAATATTAGCAGGTCGTATAAAAAAAGGTGTCGATATGATTTTTTAGAACACTGTCGGATTGGGAGTATATGACACCAGTGTGCCGTTGATTTTTCCGGTCTGAATAAGGGTGCGTAGACTCTCCGGGTTCCTGCCGTCAAGCACTACCATTGGGACTCTGCTGCGCTGGATGACTTTTGCCGCGACAAGGTCAATGATATTGTTTGCCCCTGCATCCATACGCCCGGTTTGTACTATCTCGATCAGTTCATCCGGCGTTAAAAACGGGATTTTTTGAGCGGTTGAATCTTTATTCGGATCTGCGGTGTATATGCCATCAACAGATGTTGCGTTAATCAAAAGGTCTGCCCCTGCGCGTTCGGCAAGCACTGCTGCCACCGCATCGGTCGTCTGTGCAGGGGTCACGCCGCCCATAATGATGATCTTGCCGCTCTCGCCTGCAATAAGTGCGTCGTTATATGACTCGGGGATTTGCGGGTAACAGTCTTTTGAGAGTGCATGCATGAGGAGCGTGGCGTTGAGCCGGGTGACAAGAATTCCAATCTCGTCTGCCGTTCCTTCATCAATAGTGAGATCCCGTGCTGCTTTGATATAACGGCGGGCCTCGCCTCCCCCTCCGACAACGACAAAAATCCGGCAGGTATCCTTGAGACTGCGCAGGATGTCACGGTATTGTTTGATATTATTATTCCCGATATCCGGTACCAAAACAGAACCACCCAGTGATATCACAATGGTTTTCATTCAGGTACTGATTTGTCTGTATGGCTTAAAGTTATTACATTCCCTCGCTATTCTATCTCACAGAGTGCCGGAGTTGAGATGATGAATACGATACCTGAGAGAAAAGCTGATATGTGGCATGCATGTGAAGAGAATATCGTCTGTTGTGATCTCTGCGCACACCGGTGCAGCATTCATGATGGGAGAACAGGAATATGTGGTGTCCGGGAGAATATTGCCGGCACGCTGCACCCTCGCACCTATGCCAAAGTGAGTGCTGAAGCAATTGACCCTATCGAGAAGAAACCCCTGAATCATTTCCTGCCGGGAACCCTTTCCTATTCACTGGGCAGTATTGGGTGCAATTTCCGCTGCAAACACTGTCAGAACTGGAATATCTCTCAGATTTCTGAGTTCAATGGCAGACTTCAAACGATCTCCCCGGAAGAAGGCGTGCGTCGGGCACTGAAGGCCGGGTGCAGGAGTATTGCGTGGACGTATAATGAACCGACCATCTGGCATGAATATACAAAGGATATGGGGCGTCTTGCACATGAAAAGGGCCTGAAAACGATTTATGTCACAAACGGATACATCACTGAAGAGGCACTGAAGGATATTGCACCGGTCCTTGATGCGTTCCGGGTTGATATCAAGGCTTTTTCCGATTCCTTTTACCGTTCGGTCTGTTCGGCCCGCCTGGCACCGGTTCTTGAATCAACTGTGGTGGCAAAGGAGTGTGGGATGCATATCGAGACCGTGACCCTGTTAATCCCCGGAATAAATGACAGCCCGGATGAAATCAGGTCACTTATTCGCTGGGTCGTGGAACATCTGGGACCGGAGACGCCGATGCATTTCACCGGATTTTATCCGCAGTACCATATGAACAACACTGATATGACATCTGCAATCACCCTTGAACGTGCGTGTGCCATGGCAAAGGAAGAAGGAATTTTGTATCCATACACCGGAAATGTGGGGCATACAGACTATCAGAATACCTATTGCCCGTCCTGCGGTGCACTCCTCATTGAACGAAGGGGGTTTATGGCGGTTCCCTCCGGCCTTGACGGCACACAGTGTCGGGCGTGCGGAAAAGAGATCCCCCTTGTGGTCTAAACCTTATTCGATCCATCCCCGATTTTTCAAATATTCATATTCATGCTGCATGGTGTCCCGGTTCGCAGAGATGAGTGCTGTCATACGCTCTTTTATCTGTGCATGGAATGCTTCCTGTTCCGGATAGGTGGTTTTTTCCCCAATTGCCTGCACCAGGTTTTTTCCTGCGTTTTTGGCCA
>CAZBYH010000098.1:0-6811 GCA_964496155.1 uncultured Methanoculleus sp. | reverse complement strand
GTCTCTGGGTCAACTACGAGATGGAGAACGGCGAACTCAAAAAGGCAAAGAAAGTGCGCCGTGTCCCGGTTGACGACTATCTTAAGGCACAGAAACGGTTCCGCCATCTCTTTAAGCCAGAGCAAAAAAACGAAGAGATTGCAAAGATTCAGGCAATCGCTGATGCAAATGCCGCAAAATACAACATCGATATAAAATTGAAAGAATAACCCCCACAACGGGGATATTCGCCACTTTTTAAAAATCCGGAAAAATAAGGTTTATCTCTTCTTCAGAAGAGCAAACGCACCAAGGCCCATCACAATACCCAGAAATCCAAGAGGTGTTTCTGTGGTTGTGGGCAGTGTAGTCGGTTCTGCTGTCTTCGTAGGTTCAGGCGGGATGGTCGGTTCTGCAGTGGGCTCTACCGGAACAACCGGATACGTCATCATATAAAACCCGGTTTTGGTGGTCGCTGCCTTCAGGTAACCATCATCATTGTCCGTCACTGCGTCAACCGCATACCATTTGCCTGCCGGTTCACTCCACCAATAGAGGGTGTGGAAGGCGGAATTGTCACTGATTCGGATGCCCAGTTCAGCAGATGGGGAGAACGACGATTTCTCAGGACTGACATGATATGTGGAAAGCGGATTTTGTCCTTCAGGGATCGACCCAATAAGCTCCGGGTCGTCAACCATGATCAGGGAAAGAGATGTGAGCCTCTGCGCCTTGTTGTTTAAGGCCCGTGTCCCTTTATCAAGAGAGACATATGCCATCTTCTCGGCATCATACAGGATGGTATCCGTCTGCACAATGCCCCCCGTTGTGGTGTCAGGTGTTACCGTTCCAATCCCGGTTATCAGGGTAGGAATTTCCGGGGCAGGCGTTGTTCCCGGAGATTCCGTTGCCGTCGCAAGCAGGGTGAAGGTATCGCCCTCAATCCTGCCTACGACATTCTTCAGGCCGTTTACATCAGCATAGGCATAGTAGGTATACTCTCCAGGCCCATACGCAGAATCGCCGGTATACCAGACACACGTGGCGCCGGGCTGAACCGGCACATAGGCATAGGCAGCCTTCGGGTGCTGGTCAATGATAGGTACTGCATGAGAAACAGCTGCATCGTCATAGAGAGCCGAATAGGTGAACCCTCCGGGGGTCTCTACATAGATATCAATACCCGGGTCTGTTGCGCTGACACCTGGGCGGTTAAAAATCGAATGCAAATTTGTCTCCATCCGGAACCCAAGTTTCACGCCCCGGATGGTCTTATACCCCGTTGCATCCTTGCCCCCCTCCGGGGTGTATACCCAGAGCTTCACCTTTGCTTCCGGTTGCTCGACGCGAAACGACACATGGGGCGTTACCTGTGCCACCCCGTTCGGGTAGGAATACCAGACACCGGTGCGACTGCCAAACTCAACAGGCGTCACTGCAAATGGTGAGGAAGTGACCGTTACCGTAGCATCCGGCGCCGTCATAGCGGAAACATCGGTCCCGGACGGATACCATGCCACCTGGGTATCACCGGCCGCAAGCACACCCGGCTTAAGGATAAGACCTTCTTCGCCAACAAAAACGGTCGACCCCTGAGTGACATCTGTTACCGATGCACCAGCCGGCAGGATACAGAAACTGGCAAGGGCAATAAAAAACACAAATAGAATCAGTTGTAATCGCAATCTTTCACCTCTGATACGGGCAGATATTATCTGCCTGATATAAGAGGGTGTCGTCACGCAGCCGCTCGTTCACTCTTTTTTACGGTGAACCATCAGATACGGAACCAGAAATATCATTACAAGGGCAATCCAGAATGTCCCGAATATGATGAGCATCTGTTCCTGAAAGGCGTCATAATAGCGCACCTCTGCAATCCGGGCATTCTCCCAGATAATCGTCGTGCCGTTCCCGGTTGCATTGGCAACACCGCCGGTGCTGATGTGTCCGAGGAGTGGGTTTTTTACCCCGTACTGCTCCGGCAGTGATACCGTAATCATAGAGGAGTCTGCCAGAAGCACCGTAAGCTCATTTGAGTTCAGGGGTGCAACATACCGAATCGTATAATTATCCTTAGGAAACCTGATGGCACCAGAGAAATCCTCGGTATAATTCACCGGCCCGGTTGCATTGAATAAAAAGAGATCCGACACTGCAACCGGCACCGGTGCACCTAATAGCCCTGGCTCAGTGAAGGCATATTTGTCTGCCTGTATTACCTCAATCTCTGCAGAATAGGAGGTGCCGTTCTCTGCCACCGTATATACGGCCGAGAGAGCAGACGCCGTGCCAGCACAGAGAATCAGCGCAAGACAGACAAGAGCGACCTGAGATCCGCGTCTATTTCTATGGGAGGTTCGCATTGGCGGATTACCGTCTCGGGATCTTTTAAGAGGTGCCCGGTCACCACACACACAATTCGTTCATCAGGGTCAATACGGCCTGCTTCCATCAGTTTTTTAATGCCCGCAACGGACGCTGCTGACGCAGGTTCAACACCGATACCTTCCTTGCGAGCGAGATCACGCTGCATCGCGAGGATTTCTTCATCGGTGACTGATTCAGCCGTACCCCCGGTCTCGCGGATAGCACGCAATGCCTTTTCCGCATTAACCGGAGCACCAATACGGATAGCGGTTGCCACCGTCTCCGGCTCTTTAAAGGGTATGACTTCCGGCAGGTTCCCGGCAATCGCTTCGACAACCGGCTGTGCCCCGGACGCCTGAATACCGGTCATCATCGGCATCCGGTCAATAAACCCGAGTTCAATGAACTCGCCAATGCCTTTATGGACAGCGGAGATGTTCCCTGCATTGCCAACCGGGAGAACAATACGTTCCGGCACATCGCCCAGCTGGTCGATGATTTCAAACCCGATGGTCTTCTGCCCTTCCAACCGGTAGGGGTTCACCGAGTTTAAGAGATACAGCCCTTCTGAGATGCAGAGGTCGTGCACCATCTCGAGAGCGCGGTCGAAGTTGCCGCGAATGGCAATGACCTTTGCGCCATGAATAAGTGCCTGAGCTACCTTTCCCAGCGCTACTTTCCCGGCGGGAAGCAGGACTACAGCAGGAATACCTGCCTTTGCTGCATACACCGCAAGAGACGCCGAGGTGTTGCCAGTTGACGCACAGGCAACGGTCTTCATCCCCAGCTGGAGCGCCATTGAGACACCGACGGTCATCCCCCGGTCCTTAAACGAACCGGAGGGGTTCATTCCCTCATGCTTTGCATACAGGTTTTTCAGACCTAGCTCTTCACCAAGTCTCTTCATGTGGTAAAGCGGCGTTCCTCCTTCCTGCAGAGTGACAGGTTCCCCATTCACGGGAAGCAGTTCCTTGTAGCGCCAGAGCCTCAGGGGTCGGCGGTTCCACTCAGCACGCGAGATATTCAGTTCATCGAGGTCGTATTTCACCGCAAGCAGGTGACCGCATGCACTGCAGCGGTAGATTATTTGATCCGCTGGATATTCAGTACCACAGCCAATGCAGACAAGACGATACATGCTGTATAGATTGGTATCCGGAACAGGTATAGATATTCCCCGCTCAACCCCCCTCACAGCGAGGGATAGAGATCATCCCGGCGGTCGGCACGCACAGGGAATGCAGCACGCGCCTTTCGAACAGCACCCGGGTCAATATCTGCAAAGATGAGGGTAGTCCCGGCATCCTCTGCCCTGACAACCGTCTCACCCCACGGGTCGACAACAACAGTCCCCCCGCAGTTCACCTCCCCGGTAAGCCCACCGGCAGGGTTCACCCCCGCCACATACATCTGGTTTTCAAGAGCACGGGCATGCAAAAAGAGATCCCAATGCTTGAGCCGGGCGCAGGGCCAGGCGGCAGGCACCACCACGGCATCACACCCCGCCCGTGCATACGCACAGAAGAGATCGGCAAACCGCAGGTCGTAGCAGATAGCAATACCAAACCTGACCCCTCCAATGGTGAATAAAGCAAGTTCATTCCCCGGCAAAAATGATGTGTCCTCGCCGCCCGGCGAAAAAAGGTGAATCTTGGCGTACTCTGCAATGCGGGCACCGTCAGGTGCAAAGACTGCGGCTACATTCTGCGGCATGGATTCCGTCTTTTTCCGGTATGAACCCAGCACATGAATGCCTGCCGCCGCTGCCACTTCCGCCCATCCCGTACAGATGGGGCCGGATCCGTCATCCGTGAACGCCGTCCCGTGGGGATCCCACCCCGTCGGATACTGTTCGGGAAATATAATAAGGTGAGCACCGCTCTCCCGGGCCTTCATTGCAGATTCTTTTGCCCGTGCGAGATTTTGTTCAGGTTCCCCGGGAACACTTTGGGCCTGCACACAACAGATAAGAACGCGTCCCTCACCCATCAGGGTCCCCAAATTTTGCCCGGACAGCACTCCTGTTCACGACATACGCTCCGAGAGTAATAAGTACAGCGCAGATGAGCAGTAGCGGCATTCCAAACGGAACCGAATACCCCATAATCTCTGCTGCAATCACTACACCTGCAAGAACAATGGATCCGCCAACAAGAATCATCCCCCCCCTCAGCACTAATTCAGACATGATAGAAAACACCCTCCGGTTATCAGGAACAATTCTCTTTCATGCCTTAAATTACCTTTTTGTTTTGTACCCATGAAACTGACATCTGCCGGTGTCATCAGGTGAACAAAAACAAATATACATACATCTTTATTGACGGGAATTACCGATGCACGGGCAGTCATCTGCCTGATGCCAAAAAAAAGATTGCCTGTACAACGCTTATTCGTACAGGAATGCTTCGTCAATGCGGGTATATGAAGTGATATCTTCCGGCGCGAAATGAATTGCAATCTCGCGTGCTGCTGTTTCATCTGAGTCAGAACCGTGGATTACATTCATTCCGATTTCCATTGCACAGTCGCCACGGATGGTTCCGGGCGCTGCTTCTGCAGGGTTCGTTGCCCCGATCATCTGACGAGTAATTGCAACGATATTTTTGCCTTCCCATACCATCAGGAAACATGGTCCGCTGGTGATATAGGCTTTCAGACCGGGGAAGAATCCCTTACCGGTGTGCTCGGCATAGTGCTCCATCACACGGTCTTCCGGAAGCGTTTCAAACTTTCCGGCGACCATCTTCAGGCCTTTCTTCTCAAACCGGGCAATGATCTCACCGACAAGCCCGCGCTGGACACCATCGGGCTTGATCATTAAAAAAGTGCGATCCATAAAGGGATCACTCCTTACCAAGTGCCTTGCGGCCTGCCTTGGTCCAGGCAACACGACGGGGCACACGCCCGAGATCGTAGTTGTTCTGGCATTTTTGGCTACAGAAGTAATAGATGGATCCGTCTTTACGGACGTACATCTTTCCGGTACCAGGTTCCAGCGGCTCTCCGCAGAACGTACAGATATGATGTTCAACCATTCACTTCACCTTCTTGAAAGTTTCTTTGCCTCACGCTCAGTCTCAATGAGCATCAGGACATCGCCCTCACGGATAGGGCCAACCGTGTTACGGGTAATAATACGGCCTTTGTTGTTTCCTTCAAGGATACGGCACTTCACCTGCATGGCTTCCCCATGCATGCCGGTACTGCCGATGACCTCGAGGACTTCTGCCGGCGTTGCGTCTGCCATAGTTCAGTTCACCCTCTCAGTTCTTTGAGCTGCCCGACAACCTCGTCAAGGAGATCCTTTGCCTTTCCGGCTTTGATAATGGCTGCTGCTGCTGAGCCAACTTCAAGTCCGCTTGCAGCACCTACATCATTCTGTTTATTGATGATCAGATACGGAATCTGCTTCTCGTCGCAGAGTGCAGGAAGATGCATCACAATCTCTTCCGGCGTAACGTCGCCGCCAATAAGCACGAGTTCAGCGTTTCCACGTTCGACAGCCTTTGTTGCTTCGTTCGATCCTTTCTTAATTTTGCCGGTGTCACGAGAGACCTCAAGAACTTCGAGAGCTTTGTTCTGGATCTCGTCGGAAACTTCAAATGTTGCATATACTTTTGACATAACTCACCTCATTCAGGAGCACAACATGCATCCGGCTATTTGCCGGGGCATATGGGTAGCGTATTGCTCCCTCATCACTCATTAGTTCGTGATTGATGTAGCCATATTATATCGACACTGTTAGGGATAAAGGTTATTGAGGTGGGGCCCTGCCCTCATCCGATTCCGTTTGAATTCAGGCAGAATGCGCCAGAACACGGTAAATAAAGGTTCCGTTTTCAGAAAATACCAGTTCCAGAATCTCTTCCGGAAGGCAAACGGCATAGTGCTCGTGTTCAGTATCTCCCACCACGATATAGTCAACCCCGTAGAGCGTCAGTAGCGACGGTGACCGGGACGGGTCTTCATAAATCATCTGCACATCGGCCATGCGCTGCGAGACGCCCGCATCATTCCCCCGCCACATGACCTCATGAAACGGCATGCCGATAACGGTCGGAATGCCGGTAAATGACGACATACGGGAGTAATATAGGTAATCCCCTCCCTCAGCCTCAACAATGGTGATGTTCCCCGGCAGAGCCGACAGATATACCACCGCACGGGCATCACCGGGATGCAGAGTATCTACCCAGGCAAGGCCGTCCAGCGTCTTTCCGCCATAGCCATACGTCAGATCAGGAATGACTACGGGCGCACAGATTAAAATAAGAACAATGGCTCCGGTACCAGCGCGGATAACCCACGGCGATGCAAACCGACCCCGGACGTGTTCTGTCAGCCACTCGCCCAGCCAGAGGAAAGCACCGGCACTCATCATCATCCATGCAGCCAGACCAAATTTGAATACCGTATTCATCCGATAAAAGGCGTCACCCATCCCGTCAATGAGATA
>CAZBYH010000097.1:0-6836 GCA_964496155.1 uncultured Methanoculleus sp. | reverse complement strand
AGCACTCAAAACCACGGGAGACGCAAAAGGAGAAGAGGGCATTGCAGACAGCAAAAGGATGCATGTGGGTAACGGTATTAATCCCCATAAAACCCCAATACTACGGCAAGGATGAGACAGACCATGAAGAAGACCATCATTACTGTCGTGGGAACAGATACCGTCGGCATTATCGCAAAAGTATGCACATACCTCGCAGACAACAAGGTGAATGTCGAGGACATTTCCCAGACCATTATACAGGGCTATTTTAACATGATGATGATCGTTGATACCAGCAAATCACCAAAACAGGTTGGTGAGATGGTAACGGACTTAGAGGCGATCGGTGATGAGATGGGCTTAAAAATCCGATGCCAGCATGAAGATATTTTTACCCGGATGCACCGAATCTGAGGGAGGTTTCGATGATCAATATTTTTGAGGTTCACGAAACAAACACGATGATCGAGCAGGAGAAACTGGATGTCCGTACGATTACGATGGGCATCAGTTTGCTGGATTGTGGTGATTCGGATCTGGATACCCTAAACCAGAATATCTACGATAAGATAACCCATGTCGCAAAAAATCTCGTCTCTGTGGGGAGAGACATTGAACGCGAGTATGGCATTCCTATTGTAAACAAACGCATCTCGGTCACTCCCATTGCCCTTATCGGAGGGCGTGCCTGTACGTCTCCCGAGGATTTTGTCACCATCGCACAGACACTTGAGAGAGCAGCCAAAACGACACAGGTGAATTTTCTGGGGGGTTACTCGGCTCTCGTCTCCAAAGGCATGACTCCTGCTGATGAACACCTCATTCGCTCTATTCCTCAGGCACTCGCGTCTACCGAACGGGTATGCAGTTCAGTGAATATCGGCTCAACGCGGACGGGTATCAACATGGATGCGGTTAAATTGATGGGAGAGATCGTGAAGGAAACAGCAGTTGCTACCAAAGATAACAGCTCCATGGGCTGTGCAAAACTGGTGGTGTTCTGCAACGCTCCGGACGACAACCCGTTCATGGCAGGTGCCTTTCATGGCGTAACCGAAGGGGATACTGTGATACATGTGGGTGTATCAGGCCCGGGTGTGGTAAAGCATGCCCTTGAGGGAGTCCGGGGCGAGAACTTTGAAGTGCTCTGCGAAACCGTAAAAAAGACTGCTTTCAAGGTTACGCGGGCCGGGCAATTGGTCGCCAAAGAAGCCTCTGAACGGCTGGGGGTGCCGTTTGGGATTGTCGATCTCTCACTTGCACCGACCCCTTCGGTTGGTGACAGTGTGGCGGAGATCTTAGAAGAGATGGGTCTGGAATCAGTGGGGGCTCCGGGTTCAACCGCCGCTCTGGCCCTCTTAAATGATCAGGTGAAGAAGGGAGGAGTCATGGCAAGTTCATTTGTAGGTGGACTCAGTGGCGCCTTTCTCCCCGTCAGTGAGGATCAGGGTATGATCGATGCGGTCAACCGCGGTGCTCTCACGATTGAGAAACTGGAGGCAATGACCTGCGTATGCTCCGTAGGCCTTGATATGATCGCCATCCCCGGAACCACATCTGCTGCCACCATATCCGGCATTATCGCTGATGAAGCGGCCATTGGCATGATAAACCAAAAGACAACTGCCGTCCGTCTGATTCCGGTGATCGGAAAAGATGTCGGCGACACCGTGGAGTTCGGCGGACTCCTTGGCCATGCACCCATACAGCGGGTCAATACCTTTAGCTGCGAGGCATTCATCAACCGCGGCGGAAGGATTCCGGCACCGATTCATAGTTTTAAGAACTGAAAAAAGAGACCCAGCCCTCCGGTTTTGTGCTGGAGGAAAAAACATTTTTAACTTCGGTTTGACGATCTTTTTTAATTCAGGTGCTACCATCTGGCCGGGACATATCTACAGGAACTCATCAGAGGAGAGGGGTATCCCAAGATACTCATACAACGCCTCTGTCCCCGGTTCTCTCCCGAGGAACTTCTTTAAAAGCACCATACCATCCTCCATATTCCCCCGTGAAAGAATCTCATCCCGGAATTTCATGCCGAGAGCCGGATTCGTCATCCCTTTCTCTTTGAATACATTCACGATAGTGAGAGCATACACCTTCGACCAGAGATATCCATAATATCCGGCATCGTATCCACCCATAAGATGACCAAACGATGCAGGCTGATGTGTCCCCTCAGGGGGTCGCATGCCGGTAATCTCCTCATGGGTCTGATACCAGACCTCTGTTACATCCACCGGACCGCTTGCGGTGTGAAACCGGATATCTTCGAGAGAATTGAGCAGCAGACGGCTGTAGAGATTTCCCACTCCGGCACTCCGGGATGCAATGATACGGTCACGAAGGTCAGGCGGGATTTTTTGGGACGAATCGGTATAATGGCCGGATATCGATTCCAAAACTGCAGGATCCCATACCCATTCTTCCAGTGTCTGGGACGGTGTCTCCACAAAATCCCATTCCACATTATATCCGGAGAGGGTGCCATGCGGTGCCCGTGTCAAGAGATCGTGCATCGCATGCCCGGTCTCGTGGAAGAGCGTCTCGATCTCGTTTATTGTCAAGAGTGACGGTCGTTCCCTTTCCGGTTTGGTGAAATTGCCGATGATAGCCATTACCGGAGCCGAGTATCCACCGTTTTTTACCCGTCCGTTTATCGCCTCAGAGGCACAGAAATGTCCATACTTTCCCTCCCGGGGGTAGAGATCCAGATACAGGTAACCGATTTTTCCATCGCCGGCGGGATCGCACACCGCAATAAGCCGGACATCAGGATGCCATACCGGGGCTTCTTTTATCTCACAGAACCGAATCCCAAAAAGATGGGCGTAAGTAGAGAAAAGGCCGGAAAGAACCGTATCAACGGGAAAATATTTTCTGACTTCCTCTTCATCGTAGTCATACAATTCTCTCTTTTGTATCTCCTGCAGAAAAGCAACATCCCAGGGGTTAACCATGGTTGCCGCTGGATTCATCTGCTTTTTTATGGCAAGCAGTGCTGCCATCTCTTCACGATATTTTTTCTTCAGGGGTGCCTGCATTGCGGCAAGAAAATCCATTACATTGCTGGTGTTCTCTGCCATTCTGCCGTTTATCTGGTAATCAGCCCATGTGGCATACCCCAGTTCCTGTGCAATCTTTTGTCGCAGAAGGATTGCTTTTTCGAGAAGAGGAGTGTTCGTATCCGCCTGTCGGTTGTTGTAGGCCACATACATCCTCGTACGGGTTTCATCATGTGAGGCATATGTCATCATTGCATGATAATCAGGATACTTCAGGGTAACCTGGAATGTGCCATCCGAACTCTTTTGAAACGTAGCAAGGGTTGATGCAGGTAATCCCTCAAGTTCATCAGCAGTAAATGGTAGCATAGTGGTATCATTATTCAGGTTAGCGGAATATTGGGTTTCGAGTCCGCTCAATGCCGTTTTCATATCCCGTACGATTGCAATGCGTTCTTCTGAAAGCTTCAGCCCGTTCTTCTCAAAATCCCGAATGGTCACTTCATAGAGCCGGGACTCCTCTGGCGTTCGCGGCGTCTGTTCCCGAAGGACATCGTACAAATCGCGGCGAGTATACACCGCGGTATTAAAACAGGATGCGGATTCCTCACATGACATGCCTTCTGCGGCAACCACTGCATCCGGATATACATTTCCCATCAGAATGAGGGGAGAAAGAGCATCGGAATAGTCCGTCATGACTCCGTCAAATGCGACAAGCGTATTGTCAAATGTACGGTCTTCAGGAGGTATTTCGGCGATGGTGCAAAGTGCGTCACGTGCAGTTTGTTCTGCGTTTTCGCTTAGTTTCGGTATTTCACCGGGAGAGTAATGGGTCCTTATAGGGCTCTCCTGTCCTGAGACAAAACCATCTGAGGATTCTTCCTGCCTGCCGGAACGGAGAGGACCTGAAGTCAGAAGAGAGACGGCGATCAGAACAATGAACCATGAAATATGGCGTAAACAGATTCGATAATTACGTAAATGCATGGAAAATCAGTAATCTCTTACGTCAGTCTGAGAGGAGATAAACGCTGAGGTGTGTCCCGAATACGGCAGTTTTCTTTGCACACACGCTCGCCGAAAAAAATGATATTTATTCTGCCACGAACCTGGCATTGGTGAACACCTGCAGGGTGGACGGCCAAGACTGCATGTGGCCCCATATCCTTCCCGGATTTAACAGGTGTCGCAGGGCCGCAGTCTCGTCAGAGCCACCCCTTTGCTGTACCAGGCATGGGTGTGTTCGGGGTCAATAGAAAGCGCACGGTTGTATGCGTGTAGTGCGTCCTTGTAGTTTTTCATCCCCATCAAAACATTTCCTTTGATATTCCAGACATCGGCGTCATTGGGGTCAATCGCGATAGCGAGGTCACATGCATTTAATGCTTCCTCAAAGCGTTGCAGATAATTGAGGGAAATACCAAGGTTCACCCATGACGAGATCACCTCCGGATCACATTCGAGTGCCTGGGTGTATGAACGGACTGCCTCTTCAAACTCCTTTAGTCCGTCAAAAGCACAGCCCCGGTGATACCACGCAGATGCGATCGTTTCATCCATGCTGAGGGCCAGTTCCAGTGCCTCAACTGCCTCTTCGTACTGTTCCAGACGGACGAGGTCTATACCAAGGGAAAGCCATGCGGAGACATCATCCGAGTCACATTCGAGTGATCGGCCAAACGAACGGACAGCTTCTGCGAATTCGCTGAGTTCATCGTGGGCACAGCCCTTCTGGTACCACGCAGCAGCATTCTCCGGTTCGCATTCAATTGCCTGATCATACGCCGCAATGGCATCCCGATACTGTTCCTCTTCTTTATGTGCAATGCCTGCGACAATCCAGTCATCTGCACTCATATTTTTTGATTGTTCCATTGTTCTTTCCACTCTTCCGGTTATATTAGTTCATTCCCAGCGATTCATACTCTTTTCCCTTCGTGTCTGATGCATTTGTGGGGAAGAGAAACCCGTGTCCGGCCTCCTCTCTTTCACAAACAGCAGATATGGAAGACATCCTCATGCAATCGAACCATTCCATCACAACAAAACAGCACGTTGCAGGATAGAGTCGCATAGAGCATTTTTGAATACACAATCACACACACTTTTTATGAAACACGTTTAACCTCATCCATGCACCACTCATCCGACACCGGAAAGAAATTCGATGAGAAACCTGTTTCAGACGCCACAACGCCGGTCATGATCCAGATCAGCACCCGCACACAGAGCCTGCTTGACTCCCTGAAGAACCATCCTGACGATTCCTATGACGCAGTTATCCTTCGCCTGTGTAGCCGGGAAGATAGTGATGCACCGCTGAGCGATGAGACGCTTAAAGAGATTGAGGAATCGCTTGCAAACCTGCGCAAGGGGATTTTTCATACTCATGAGAAAATCGTACAGGAACTTGTTGCAGGAAAAAAGAAGTGAGAGAGGGGCCTGGAACGCGGCTCTACCTCCACTTCACCGTAACCTGACTGCGCCGGGGGAGGCCGTGGGTTTGGTATTTGGGGTGGCCGAACAGCATCGCAAAGGCACACGTCCGTCTCGCAGGAATGCCAAGCTCCTTTTTAAGCGGTTCATAGGACAGAGCTGCCAGGGTAATGTATCCCGCCCAGCAGGTGCCGATGCCAAACGCCGGGGCAGCAATATCGAAATGGGTGAGGGCGATGACGCCATCTACGGATGCAATCGGGGTGTTCTCCGGAACATGAGCGACGAGCAGGTGGGGGGCATCGCGACAGATGACATCCTGACCCTTCTCCCAGGCACGAACCAAAACCGGTGCGTACACATTCAGGGGATGAGCACTATTAATCAGGGATTTCATCCATTCAATGGTCAGCTCTGCAACCTTTCTGACATCTTTTGGATCATGCACTACGATCCATTCAACCGGGCGCACATTGCTCCCTGAGGGAGCGTAGCGGACGACGTCGAGTATCTGAAGGATATCCTCTCTCGAGACCGGTTCCTCCGTGAAAAAACGTATTGAACGGCGTTTCTTCATATAATACCCGAGATCAATCGCATCGATTTCTCCGGCACCAGCCGGTAATTCCTCTTTCTCGCCGGGCAGGATATTCAGGAGGAGGGCCTGCGTCGGGCAGATGACTTCACAATGCCCGCAGCCCATACACAGATTGGCGTTCTCATCCCGGACTACAGGAAGGGTATTCTCATATGCCGGGTCGACAATTGACACCGGGCAGACGACAGTGCATAGACCGCATCTGGTGCAGAGATCTTCATCCACGAGTATGGTTGCCATTTTTTTCACCGTCCGTTTTAGTATTTCGTTTCCCTGTGGATTCCGTAATGGTTCCAATCAGGTTTCGATCAATTCCCTCTTGTGTTGTTCATTCTATTATTGTTTTTCGTAGATGACGGCGGTATCAGATCATTTTTGGTGATTTTTGCACTCCGGACCCACTACCTCTGAACAGCCTCACCCATCCTGAAACAAGAACCCGGAAAAGTCTCCGGGCCGATCCATTGCAGACCTGATAAGCAGGGCGGGTGATGCAAAGCCCATTCGGTTAAAGGAACGGTGTCTTAAAAGACGGACGGAATCGGGGAGAGAGAGATATGCCATGGGCGTATGATCTACTGGCCCGGCCGTTTTCAATCTGTCACTTCATTTCTCTTCCCGGACACACCATCCCTCCATACAAAAATCCGATACACACCTGCTGCAAGACCGACATTCAGTGTGATCATGCATGCATAAATGAGACCATTGGAAAGAGGGGTGTGCCAGAAAATCGCCGGAACCATCGAGAGACCTGACCAGACAATGAGATAGGGGAAAAACGCTCCGGTCACCGAGACCAATAGATC
>CAZBYH010000096.1:0-6867 GCA_964496155.1 uncultured Methanoculleus sp. | reverse complement strand
ATGCTAGCTGAATGCTGGCGGTATGATCTGGTTTGCAGATCATAAAAAAGCCCAAAATCCCGTCTGGCCCCCAAACAACCTCATCGGGATCATTATTGTATCGTTTTAAAAGATGTGCTGAAAAGGCGTCTCTGGCCCTGAATCGCAGTCTAATGGTTCTGGGCTGTTGCATACAGGGGCAAACGTTACCACCATGCATAAATACCTCTTTTTTGGAAGTATTCAGAGAGGAGATTGTGATGAAGGTTGTAGCATTTAACGGAAGTCCGCGGCGGGATGGCAATACTGCCCGCCTGCTCGCGATGGTCTGTAAGGTCCTCGAAGATGAGGGGATAGAAACAGAGATCGTGCAGGTGGGAGGAAAGGGTGTGCACGGCTGTACGGCCTGCATGAAATGCAAAGAAAATCTGGACCAGAGATGTGTGCTCACCGCGGACTCGATGAATGAGTGGATGGAGAAGATGTTTGCAGCAGATGGCATCATCATCGGCAGCCCGACCTATTTTGCCGATCTGACACCGGAAACAAAAGCCCTCATCGACCGGGCAGGCTTTGTCGCATCTGCAAATGGCGGCCTCCTTAACCGGAAGGCGGGTGCAGCGGTTGTTGCGGTCCGCAGGGCGGGCGCCATCCACGTATATGACTCTATCAACCACCTCTTTGGCATATCGGGGATGGTGACCGTTGGTTCCTCTTACTGGAATCTGGGCTTCGGGCTTAACCCCGGTGAGGTGGACCGTGATATGGAGGGCCGCCGGACGATGGAGAACCTTGGCAGGAATATGGCATGGCTGTTGAAGAAGATCGGTGAATGAGCGGATTTCAACCGCAATTCATTGACATCGCTTTTCCCGCCGCACTGGATCACTTTTTCGTGAGCGATTTCATGAAAAATGGGTCAAATTTCGGTGAACGTTCCCCTCTTTGTGATGTTTATTGAGAGAAGCGTAGTTCCGTAGTGTCTAAAGTGAGGAAGGATTAGCTGATATCATGGTTTCCTACGCACCGTTTGCAAATGGAATGGTTTCGCTTCCATCCCCGCCGGTGGTGAGCTATCCATCCCCCCGCATTTTTTTTCAGTGTTCCATGCCTATTTATTCCCTCAGTACACATGGATAACCAATGCAAATTCCCCCGTTTGCCCTTGAACGCTACTTCGGAAAGTACGAATTTTCAGCCCCGTATATGCTCTCGGCTGCTGACTGTGAGACCTGGTCGGCAGGCGAAATCTTTGCGATGGAAGAGGGCTCGCTTGATGCTTTCTGTGCGATGCGGTTTACTTATACTGAGCCACAGGGAGACCCGGCACTGCGGCAAGAGATATCAGCACTCTGCGGTGACATCGGGCTGGAACGGTGCGTCGTCTTTGCAGGTGCTGAGGAGGCTATCTTTCTCACCATGCACGCCCTTCTTAGCCCCGACGATCATGTGATCGTCCTTTCCCCGGCATACCAGTCCCTCCACGAGATTGCCCGGCACATCGGGGCCGATGTCTCATACTGGGAGATGAAAGAAGAAGAAGGGTGGCGCCCGGATATGGCGGAATTGTGGTCCCTCATCCGCCCGGATACCCGGTGCATCGTGATCAATACGCCACACAATCCGACCGGTTTTCATTTCTCGGCAGCAGAGCTGGATGAACTCATCAGGATTGCTGAGGAAAAAAACATATGGCTCTTTTCTGATGAGGTCTATCGCTTTGGTGAGTATCATTCCTCTGACCTGCTCCCGTCGGTTGCCTCATGGTATGAAAAGGGTATTTCGGTTGGTGTGATGTCAAAGAGTTTCGGCCTCGCGGGTCTCCGGTTGGGATGGGTTGCCACGCAGAACACGGATCTGATCAGCCGTCTTCTCGCATGGAAGGACTACACCACCATCTGCACCAGTGCTCCGGCGGAGTTTCTTTCCACTGTTGCTCTCCGCAACCGGGACGGCATCATCACCCGCAATCGGCAGATAATTAACGAAAATCGTGGCCTGCTCAAAGCCTTCTTTGCCCGTCACCTCGATCTCTTCTCCTGCCGGAAGCCGATGGCAGGTCCGGTATGCTTTCCCCGCTATCTGGGTAAGGAGGGTGCAGAAGTTTTCTGCGACACCATCATCCGGGAGGCGGGTGTCCTCCTCCTTCCTGAGACGGTATTTGGTTTCGGTGACGAACACATTCGTTTTGGTTTTGGACGGCGGGATATGGTTCCTGCGCTTGCCGTTCTGGAGGAGTACCTCATCGAAAACGGGCGTTGAAGTTTTCTCAGAAAAAATGATGTACCAGAACAGGAACATCTGGTTCCGGTCTTTTTTTATATATCGGGGGGAGTGAGAGCATTCCCCCCGGAACCGTTTTTTTCCTCGTTTCTTTTTATGAGCCTTTTTACATACACAGCTGCCCATCCGAAGGCCACAATGCCGCCTGCGATATCACCGAGGACAATACCCCACCAGACACCCGACTCACCCAGCCCAAAGGTGAGAGCAAGGAGGCATGCAAATAACGCAATGAAGGCCACATTGCGCAAAAATGAGAGGATAAAGGAGGCGACGCCCCGCCCCGTCCCCTGGAAGAGCCCGGACGACATCATCCCCATGGGGACAAAGGGGTAGAAGAAGCACATCGTCCTGAGGAATGCGGTGAGCTGTGGCAGCAGATGGGCGCTATCCGGTGAATAGGCAAAGAGTAGCGCAATATGCGGTGCAAAAACCCAGGTAAGGATACTGATGCCGATAGCTATCACCGTGCCAAGACCGGTCGAGTAGCGATGCACGATCCGGAGTTCTGCGTAGCGCTTTGCTCCATACAGCGCACCGTTGACCGATACGGCCGCGGTCATTATTCCGATCATCGGGACGATGGCAAACAGCACGACCTGCCACCCACCGGTGTAGACCGCAACTCCGTCAGTTCCTGCTACGGTGACGAGGAGACCGTTGAGGATGATTGCGACCCCTGCCATCAGCAGGAACTCTCCGCTTGCCGGCAATCCGACTCTCAGGATATCGGCAACGACGGTTGACTGGTAGTGAAATGAACGCCTGCGAATGGAGACATAGGTGTCGCGTTTCCCCAGAAACCACCATAAAAGAACGGCAGAAACAAGAGAAACTGATATAACGGTCGCAAGGGCGGCTCCTGCCATGCCCAGACCCAGTCCGTAGATAAGGATGGGGTCAAGCGCCAGGTTGATGACTGATGAAACGGCCATCGCATACATCGTCCGTTTCATGTCTCCTTCAGCACGGAGGATACCATAGGCCACGTTCGTGAAAAGGATGAAAATTGTTCCTCCAAAGAGGATATAGGCATATTCGAGTGCAAGCTCGATGGTATCCCCCGCACCGATGAAAAGCAGGACGGGCCGGAGGAAGACAAGGAAGCATGCGGTCAACACAACTGAAACAATGACGGTCAGGTAGAGTGCATGCATCGCGGTGTTGTCTGCCCCTTCCCTGTCCTTTGCACCGATTCTCCGGGCAATAGCAGATGTTGCCCCGGCACCGATTCCGTTTGAAAAGCCGATCAGCACCATGAAGACAGGCGTTACAAACCCGATGGCCGCAAGGGCGTCTGACCCCAGTCCTGCTACCCATATCGCATCAACGATATTGTAAACAGACATCAGGAGCATGGCAACGATCATCGGGCCCGATAGTTTGATGATGGCCCGTTTCGGATCACCGGTGAGTATCGAGATGCCTCTGGTGGTTCCTGTGGCGGTCGAAGGGGGCGTCTGAGCGGTTTCAGGTTCTCGTATCTGTGTCATTTTGGTTCGTGTGCCTCTCTGTCTGCCATGCAGGTGCTGGTGAATGCCATCGATTGGAGGATGGACATCAGGTGTTTCCGTGACGCCTCCGGGAGGCATCTGATTATTTCGCCGTCGATATCATCTGCTGCTGTGACTACATCGTTTGCCAGGCATTTTCCTTTTTCTGTAAGAAAAATCCGGAATTTCCGGCGGTTTGTCTCGTCCAAAGTCCGGGTAAGGTATCCGCCCTCCTCAAGCCGATGAATGGCCCGGGTAATGGTTACCTTGTCGATCGTCATCCTGTGACTGATCTCATCCTGAGTGGCGTCAGGATGGCTTGCGATATATAAAAGTGGGATCACCGTGGCGGTGGATATTCCTGCCCGGGATGCCCATTCACTGAGCACCCTGTTTCTGCTTTGGTAAATAATGGATATCAGTGCTCCTGCCGAAAGGTCAAAAGGAAGCGGGCTGTATACATCGTATCAGGTTACATTGCCCGGCATTTATCTGTTGATATGACAACAGTTGATTCGTCTTTAAAACGCTTTTTTTTCCGCTGATGAATTATCCCTCTCACCGCATCAGAAACAACGGGAAGCGGTGGTCAGGATAATCTGCAAGAAAAAAAGCAGAAAAATATTTGGTTATTTGTCGTTCGGAGGATATTATTTTTCAGGAGGTGACGTGCTTTTTTGGTTAAATAAATGGCCACTTTATGTCTTATTTGGTGTTTGATATGGTTATGCCCGGCTTTTGGCTCCATGGTGTGCATATTGGTAATATATGAAACGATACGTCAATCGCACCTTCCTGGACAGACGTAACCAATGGGTGAGGATAAATGCCATTGTCGTAATGACTTTATTGGTGTATTGCTGGTAGTGGTGCAACCGGTATCTGCGGAAATCGGAACAAAGGGTGATGTCATCAGATCAATGAAAGGTATCACATTCGAAACACCACAAGTCAGGACGAGTGACATTTCTCCGGTGGGAACCCTCATCATGAATGGTGCTGATCTCTTTTTAGCAGGTGAATAAGGTGAAAGCAGAAGGTCAGGCAGACACAGGTGATACTACTATTGATACGGTAGCGATTCGTGAGATATTCAGCCGTATTGCAGCAATTCCCCGGTGTTCCGGATATGAAGACGGTGTCGCACGTTTTCTCAGGGAGCGGGCAGAAACAGCCGGGTTTGCAGTAGATGAGGATGCCGCAGGCAATGTCTTCATCTTTCGTCCGGGCAGTGAGGGCAAAGAGTCTGCACCTGCGATCGTTTTGCAGGCGCATATGGACATGGTCTGTGTAGCAGCCCCTGGCTCTGATCACGATTTTGCCCGTGAGGGCATTGACTGGTACGAAGAGGACGGCATTATCAGGGCACGGGAAACCACCCTTGGGGCAGATAATGGCATTGGTCTTGCAATAGCGCTGCATCTCATGGAACATCCGGGTGATGTCCATCCCCCGCTTCAGCTGATTGCAACGAGAGAAGAGGAGACGACGATGCGAGGTGCCGCTGCCCTTGAGCCTGAACGTATTGCCGGGACGACGATAATCAACCTCGATGACGAGGAAGAGGGGGTCATCACTACGAGTTCTGCGGGAATGATGACCGTTGTCTTTACGTTTCACCCCCGTCGCATTCTGGTTCGGGGTGCCGTCAGCTGGCAGACGGTGGAGGTGGCCGGCGGAAGGGGCGGCCATTCTGGTATTGAAGCTAACTCCGGACGGGCCAATGCACTTTCCCTCATGGGCACCCTCCTCTCCGGGCTTATGGCAGAGACCGGGTGTGGGGTCACTTCGATCAGCGGCGGTGAACGGGATAATGTGATACCCGGACAGGCGCGGGCTTGCATTGGCCTTGATCCGGCATCGGCGAAACAGGCAATCCGATTCATTCGGGTTAAGGAGCGTGCCTTCCGAGAGATATACCGTGAAACAGATCCTGACCTGCGGATACGTATATTTCCTGCGACTCCGCAGGAGGATGTCTTTTCTCCCGAGACCGCAGCCGGAATTGCTTCCCTTTTGGCCACCCTGCCTGCAGGTGTCTGTGAGATGGACTCGGTTATTCCGTCACTTGTTGCTACATCATCAAACCCGGCAACGGTATCTGAAGAAAACGGTGTCCTGAAGATTGGTCTCTCGGCCCGGAGCAATGACGATGCCACCCTTGCAGCACTGGGTGATACATTTCGGCAGAAGGGGAGAGAAACCGGAGCTACGGTCTTTATCCCGGGTGTTTCACCATCCTGGGACTACCGGGAAGAGTCTTTCCTCCGGGAAACCGTGCAGGCGGCGTATCATGAACTTTTTGGCGGAAAGATGCGGCTTCGCGGCCTCCACGCCGGTCTTGAGACTGCCTGGATTGCACAGAAGATGCCGGCAGCAGACATCATCGCCATTGGCCCGGATATCTGGGACGCCCACACCACGCGGGAATCAGCATCCCTTCCCTCCGCAGGGCGTGTCTGTCTGCTCGTCCGGGAGACACTCCGGCGGTATGTCAGCACCCCCGGATAACCGAATGGGAGTGTATTTCACGGAGACAAACCCGCGTAAGACCTTCTGCTAAGAAATAATGGAAAGATTAGAAATCTGCATTTTTGTAATATTGGACACTGATTCGCAGCAGGTCAATTCACATCTCTGCCCGTAATACTCACCGTCCACGCTACCGGACTATTTAGTAGTGACCAGATTCAAACCACCCGGGATACCCCCCTCCGGGAATGTTGTCACGCAATGCCTTGCATATTATTTTTATACTGAGATGGGATCGGTATGCCATAGGATCGCTGGTATAGAACGAATCGCCGGTATGTTCCCGTTGCATGATTTGATCCTCAATGAAGCTTGGATGTTGGTGTAAATGCGAAAAAAAAGTGACATATTGATTGTTGTTATGATTCTGTTTTTCTCTGTGTATGCAGTGAGTGCACAGGAAATTATTAGCCCACAGAAATATGTCAGCCCTGAGGAGATCTTTCTGTATGGAAGCGGAAGCATGCCTGACAAAACGACGGTTACCCTCGAACTGAATGGATACGGTGGTAGTGATACATCAAATACGCTTGCGGTTGTCTTTGCAATCGATAGTTCAGGAAGTATGAGCTGGACGGAC
>CAZBYH010000095.1:0-7027 GCA_964496155.1 uncultured Methanoculleus sp. | reverse complement strand
AACAGCACGCTACGCTCGTCCGGAAGAACGGTATCGCAGAAGGAAAGACCCGACCGACATTACCCAACAGGGAGGTGCAGACATGCAACCCACACGACTGATAAATGGCAGCCCCTCAAAAAATCCATGCGCCAACATTGGTTTAATTGGAACTGCCGATGAACAATTGGCGGCAACAAATATAGAATCAGCGGACGCTGCAGGCTTTGCAAAAACGTCCATCACCGCGGGTCCTGTCCCTCTGTATCTCATTCCTCAGACACTATCCGCAGAAATTCATGCACACGGTGGGAATATATCAGAGATCAGCGTCCGCCGGACTGGCCAGCACGTCTATGCAATCACGCTCACCAAGACGCAGAAAAAGAGCCTTAACCGGGGTGAGACCGATGCAGAATGAACCCGGCACTCTGGCACTGGGGAAAGGGAGCGCTCTTTTCCTCACCATCGCAGAAGAGACCTACCGGCTCACCCGCGATGCCGTCCACACCCTGCTCTTTTATGGGCAGAGTGTTCCTCTCTCCCGGACACAGGAGACTGCCTGCCCGGGTGGCGCAGTCATGGTGACGTCAGTCATCGACGGGCATATTGTTGTCCATGCCTCCGGCCGTGCGGTTCTTGTCGTAACGCGGGCAGGCTACTTTGCGATCCCGTTTGCAAGTTTTCAGCAGGTGGCCCGCGGTGAGGCCATCTCTGCCCCCCTCTTCCCGGTGATGCCTGACATCACGGGAGGTATTGCATGACCGCAGACACGGAAGAGATCCGGCGGGCTCTTTCCCTCCTTTTTTCTGACGGTGCGGTCGTTGAACTCCGGGCCTTAGGAGATGGCGGGGTTCACAGTGGTTACTTTAGTGATTTCGACGCTCTTGCCACCCGTGCAACGGCAATTGACTCCTTGAAAGAGGTACACGGAGTGTATGTCACCTTAAACGAGGTGAACCCGGCCCTCCTCTCCCGCCGGGCGAACCGGGTGAAACAACGACTCTCAAAAACAGATTCCACCACCGCTGATGCAGACATCATTCGCCGCCGGTGGCTTCCCATCGACCTCGACCCGGTGCGGCCGAGCGGGGTCTCCTCCAATGATGCGGAACACACCGCCGCCCTCGACCGGGCCAAAGAGATCGCTGTATGGCTCACCGAACGGGGTTTTCCCGCACCTGTTCTGGCAGACTCGGGGAACGGGGCACATCTCCTTTACGCAATAGATCTTTCAAACGATGGCGAGTCCCTCCGGCTGGTGAAGGGCTGCCTTACGGTGCTTGACACCATCTTCTCAGACGATACCGTCCACTGTGACACGGCAAATTTCAACGCAGGCCGTATCTGGAAATGCTATGGGACAACCGCATGCAAGGGTGACAATACCGCGGAACGCCCCCACCGGACGGCCCGTATCCTCTCTGCTCCGGAAAAACCCGTTGTCGTTTCGGATGAGATGCTCAGGGCACTGGCCGACTCAATACCCCGGTCTCCCCCCGCTGAAGACAAAGCCAGACGTCGCGGCTCGTTTGACCTCAAGAGGTGGCTTGACAAACACCACATCGCGGTGAGATCCGAACAACTCTGGCAGGGGGGCATGCTCTTCTCACTTGCTGCATGCCCGTTCTCCACTGCACACACGGATGGCGCTTTTGCCATCCAGTTCATAAACGGCGCCATCTTTGCCGGATGCCACCACAACTCCTGTGGCGGCGGGACACAACGGTGGCAGGAACTCCGGGCGATGTATGAACCGGAATGGGCCGCAGAAAAAGAGATGCGGGAAAAATGGGAAACGAACCCATCCGCCGGTGCAAAAGAGTCACCGGGGGATATTCCCCCTCAATCAGGCACGTCTGCCCTGCCGATGATCTCTTCTGCCTTCTCGGACACCTCCCCGGAACAGGAGGAACTCCGGAAAAAAGCAATGGAGATTCTTGAACACGGCAATCCGCTCGCCTTTCTCCTCGATGTCTTCCACCGCGATCATGTCGGCGACGGGGCAGTGGCGGAGTGTCTCATCATGTCTGTTGCCTCTCAGTCGGTGGAGAACACCGCCGGGCTGCACGTGGCCCTCTCGGGAAACTCCGGCAAGGGCAAGACCCATGCCTGCAATGCAATGGTCCGTCTCTTGCCGGAGGCATACCGGCTTAAGGGCACGGTGTCTGATAAGGCACTCTTCTACCACGAATCCCTCCGACCGGGGACCGTGCTTCTCTTTGATGATTTCAGCCTGTCAGACGACATGCAGGAACTTTTGAAGTCTGCCACGGCTAACTTCCGCGAACCCATCGAGCACCGGACCCTGACCCGCGAACGACAACTCAAGCTGTGCACCATACCGGAGCGCTGTGTCTGGTGGCTCGCCAAGGTAGAGAGTATCGGTGACGATCAGGTGATGAACCGGATGCTCACCGTCTGGATTGATGACTCATCCGCTCAGGATCGGGCGGTGCTTGACCATTTAAAAAAGTCTGAAGCAGGTGTTCTGCTCTCTCCGGCACAAGACACGGATGTGCCCATCTGCCGGGCGATGTGGGAGATACTCAAAGGTGCGGTCAGGCAGGTCAGGATTCCGTTTGCAGAGCGCATCTGTTTTTCTGCAATTCAGAACCGGCGCAACCCGGCGATGCTCTTTGATTTGATCAAATGTCATGCCCTGCTTCATTTCCTTCAGCGAAAGACCGACACGGAAGGGACGCTCATTGCGACCACTGAGGACTTTGAATATGCCCGAACCCTTTTTTGTGCAATAAACGGCGAGGGAGGCGGTCAGGAGACGAAACTCACAAAGAACGAAGCGGCCGCTCTTGCTTCTATTGCGAAGATGGGTCTGGAGGTATTTACTATCCAGACCCTCCAGGACACTCTTGGTCTTTCCTATTACCAGGCCTATCGCCTCCTGCACGGATATCCGACAAACAAGACGAAGCAACAGGGCATTCTCGACAAGTGCCCTGCAATCAGCCTCATCGATGCCACCGTCGCGGAGGAATTCTGCGGAATCGAAGGTAGGCGGCGAAAACACTACTTCTCATTTGACCTTACGCACTACCGGAAATGGTCTGCACAGGCCGATGTCTGGCTTGATGAGAAGAAAGATGGTGACCAGAACGACAGCGACAATGATGGTAGTGACGGGACAGATGATGCCAAAGATGTTTGCAGCTTTGCAGTAGCTTTGCATACAAAAATGGCACAAACTGCAAAGCTAAACAAAGGACAAAATGACGGTTATATTACAAAAGGAGATACTATAATAGATAGATGTACAGAAATTAAAAGTACTTTGCATACTTTGCAGGGATCACACAGCAATCCAAATTTGTCACCCGCCGAGGGTGGTTGTGTGTGTGATCCGTGGATCACTGCAAAGCTCATGCCAAATTCAGTAATACATGGCCTGATTGGTGATTCCATCCCAAATAGACGGATTGAGCTTTGCAGAGCAGACTGCAAAGCTGTGCAAAGCTGTGCAAAGCTGCATAAAACAACGGGAACAGGAGCCACCCTGCCTCTCCCCGCCATCCTTGACCACCAGGACTTCCGCAGATCTACCGTTTCTCTGGGACATTGCACGCTCTGTGGCAAGGGGGCGGCAGTGTATCACTCAGATAGTCAGCGGGCGAGCGTCTGTGAAGGGTGTTATGCCCGGTTGATGCGGGAGTGGAACCAAAGTGAGGGGGTGAGGGGATAAAAAAAGAGGGAAATGCACTGAATCAATCACAGATTTCATATATGGTCTTTGTATTTCCGTTCATTCTCCCGAATCAATCAAAAGAATAACCTCCCGTGAGTTCCCAATGTGGGCTCGCTGACGCAGGTCGATGAACCTAAGATCACAGAGGTGGGTGAGCCATCCATGAAACCCGGAATACGAGATATCCTGTGTTGCCTCAAATGAATCAAAGAGGGGGCCGGAAATGAGGGGAACGCCCGGATGTTCCCGTTTCATCTTTACAATATGGGAGAGCAGTCGCTCTTCATTCGGCTTCAGACTCTCCCTGAGATGAGTGAGGTAGGCACTGCGGGCAGTCTTGAAGGCTCGCGTGACATCGTCATCGGTTACTTGGGTTCGGGCATCCCGTTCAGCAATGAGAACAGATTTTTTCAGGAGAGCAATTCCCATACGGAGGTCACATTCTTCTACGGTGAGGGTGGTAATACGGTTAAGGATGGCAGAAGGAACCACACCGGGATAGACGCCCATGCGGATGCGATCCTGCAGGATAGTACGCACCTGCTCCTGTTGGTAGTAGGTAAAGGGGATCTCCTCGGGCTGCCAGACGGAGATCACTGCCGGGTCGAGTACCATGAGGGAAAAGAAGGCATGATCGCTGATAGTGGTGATGACACCGGTCTTTACTCCCGGATAATTTTCGTACATCCGGATGAGGGAACGGATCACCATCTCAAGCTGGCCGTGGTGGCAAAGACAATTGGCGTCGTCCAGGCAGACGATGAGAACCGCCTTGCGTTTGATGAGTTCCTTTGCGATGGGGTCAACAAGAAGCTGGAGATGGATGCCGGATTTTGGTGCCTGGTGCCCAAGAAGTCGTTCAAAAATGGCTGCAAAGACACGGCAGGCGGTATTCGAACAATTACAGTTTATGAAGATCGGCACCACGTGGTGGGTCGTCTCCTCAAGTTCGCTGAATATTCGCCGGACGCAGGTGGTCTTCCCGGTTCCCGGCGGGCCGCGAAGGTTTGCATTGGTGGGGCTTGCTCCCCTCAGGGCAGGACTCACGACTCCTGCGATCTGCCGGAGTTCCCCGTCGCGGTAGTAGATGGTTTCAGGGGTATACTGTAACTCAAAGACCCCGGTGTCGCGGATGAGGGTTTCGTTATGCATGAGGTAATGATGTGACATGGAAAGCGGTTGGGGTGAGGGGTTATATTGACTGAGCGGGCGGGGGGTGAAAGTGAAGGGTTGGGTGGATAGGTAATATGAATATGTCAAGAGACTCCTTCTGCATTTGATAGCGATACTAGTCCGGATGACCAAATAGTCAATAAAATTATGATCTAACTCTGGATATCCAGACAAACGAAAAATTTTGCATAATATATATCTTCATCCGGAAGAACGTAAAAACAGGAGATTATATGGCCGTTCCTGAATATCAAAAATTTTTCTATCCTATTCTCAAATGTACTGTTGATGGTGAAGAACATAAGATTCAGGACATTTATGAACAGGTTGCGGATATCTTTGGTCTCACTGAAGATGATAAAGCTGAACGCATCCCGAGTGGCACCCAACAGACATACAAGAATCGGATTGGCTGGGGAAGTACATATTTGAAGAAGGCAGGCCTCCTCGCATCTCCACGTCGGGGAATCATTCAAATCACTGTTCAGGGAAGAAAAGCTCTTCAGGAGAATCCGGAAAATATCGATTACGCTTACCTCAAAAATTTCGAAGGATTTCAGACATTTATTGGAGGTAATACGGATCATAGTGATACGAAAAAGGAAGAAACCGTCACCATCTCTGACCAGACCCCACAGGAAATGATTGGGTCGAGTTATCAGAATATCCGCAACCAGCTGGCCGATGAGCTTCTTGAGCAGATAGGGAATTGTTCTCCGGCATTTTTTGAACAGTTGGTGATTGATCTTCTCGTTGCGATGGGATATGGAGGGTCAATGCAGGACGCGGCAAAGGCAGTTGGCCGAAGTGGTGATGATGGTATTGACGGTATCATCAAGCAGGATAAACTCGGGCTCGATGTCGTTCTCATTCAGGCAAAAAGATGGCAGAACACTGTGGGAAGACCCGAGATTCAGGCTTTTGTCGGGAGTCTTGCAGGCAACCGGGCCAAGAAAGGTGTATTCATTACCACCTCGAAGTTTTCCCGTGAGGCAGAGGATTATGTCAAACGGATTGAGCAAAAGGTTGTTCTCATCGATGGGGAACTGCTCTCCAGTCTCATGATTGATCATGATATCGGTGTATCGGAAGAAGAGCGATATGTTATCAAACGGATTGATACGGACTATTTTGAGGGGAATTAGGCATCATATGGTCCGATATCAAATTATGAACGTATATTCCCGGAATTTAGCGGGGTAGGGGGCGGGTGACCCGGTGTGTCACAGACGAGACTAAATGTATCGAGAGAATATTAATATCCTGAATAAATATACCCCCGTGCCATGGTGATTTTTACTATCATCCCAGCCACTGCACCACCCACGCCGCAAAGGCCCCCACAACCCCACTAAGACCCGCGACCATACCGCCGGTCCGCATCTCTGCACCGACCTTTTCGGCCCGCCACTCTTCGAGATCCCGGATGCGGCCTTCGAAGTTGGCATCTGTTTCCTTCATCTCTTCGAGCGTCCGGCAGATCCATTTCACGTCGCGGTGCGTCTCGATGATTTTGGTGTTCAGATCATCGTTCATTTTTGTTCAGCATCTCCTGATATTCGTTGGATAGACTAAGCGGCGAAAGGAGATTAGTATTACCTATGGTAATACTGATTATGCATAATCATTCGGGGTAGGCGTCGCACGGGAGTCACTGCGGTATTCCCTATGCTTCGATCCAATTTTTTCCCGGGTGCTCTTTTTTAAAAATTAATATTTAACCACAATTTTCATTATTACGAATGATTCACCCCGAATTATGGATACATCCGTCACGGTGTATCCGGGAATAAGGAGGTGCGTCCCGTATCTATTTATGGCCAGATTATCTCTCATTTCTGTCTTTATCACTGGATGTTTTACCCGATTAGTCCAATGTTAAGTCACGTTAATATTACTCAAAGTAATAGTTGTATATGTCAGTCGAACCCCGGGAACCGGCTGGCAGGAAGTGCCTACCATGGCTGACTTTATCCAGACTACAAACACCAAGAGTGCGGTGCGGGACCTCTGCTTCCCCATCGCGAACATCACCGCCTTCGATGCCCTTGTACAGGGCATCATCGACACAAACCCCTTCGGCTGCACTGCGTATGTCGAGGGCGGCGTGACCATCGACCCGGTTGTCCGTTCCCAGGAACGGTATGATGTCAAGATCGTATACGAAAACCT
>CAZBYH010000094.1:0-7034 GCA_964496155.1 uncultured Methanoculleus sp. | reverse complement strand
GGGAACAGCGATTTTTCCTTCAATGGAATAATATTCACAGCGTTTTACAGCCATTCCTATGCCTCCTCTGATCCTTCGCCACTCTCTGGAGCACTGCTGCGTTCAATCAGGTAACCGGGTTCGGTCATCTTCATGGTCTCCGCATCCTGGTAAATACGTGCCTGTCCGTTCAGTTCCTGCTTTCCAAAGCTTGTCTTGAGTGTATCAAGCACCACACAGCTCTCAGGAACATTCTGCAGAGCGCAGAGCTTCCCAAGGATCTGGCGACGTGAGGGGGTTGCCCCCTCAAATGTGAGGATGAAATTAAGTTCTCTCCTCTTTAACAGCCCGTTGTATTCATCACGTGCAAATTCAAAATCCATCGATATCCCTACAATATTGTTAATTGATTTACTTAAAAGTCGTGATCAAAATTCCTGCACTCATTCACTTTGCCTCAAAGAGGCGAAAGAGTACTTCTGCCTGATCACGATACTGTTCATCTACTTTTATTACGACAACCCCTTCTCCGGGCTGTCCGTAGAGCACACAAGCGCCATCCGGTGCGGCCATTACGGCCGGAATCACCGCCAAATCTTCTTCACCCTTTACACGGATGAGGCATGGTCCTCTACGCATTGCATCATCTATCGCCCGGATAAGAGCGCCCGTTATCATCCCTGCAGGATTTGATACCCTCACTTCCGGCACCCGGAGATCCAGTGCCCTGTCGCAGGGCTCGCGCATGGTACTCCCATCAATCACGGCGAGGTCAGGCAGAATGCCTGCATCTACCAGATTCTGGGTGACAACATCGCCGACTGCTATAATCATGCACCCGGCAAATACGCTTTCTGCTGCCGCAATATCAGGAAAAATAGGGCCAAACGGATCCCGAAAATCTTTTCGGAATCTATCCGGGAGAGAATAATCCATTACCGAACCTTCAGTGCCACGCGTCCGGGAGCATCAATATTCATCTTTTTTGCAATATCAGAATGTTTGGGATCAATAATGACCAGATACCCCGCCCAGTCCTGCGTGAGATTGGTAGATCCACACATCACACATGATGCACCATCAACCACCCGGTGACACCCGCGGCATACATTCGATTGCTTTTTAGGCGCCATTTTCAGCTTTCTCCGCCTCAAATTCTTCATCAAGCCAGGTGGTTGTACCCAGACCCGACTGGCGCATGGTAAGGCCGATCTTTGACTCGCGCGGTTCACGTTCAGATAGGGACAGTGCTACAATACGTCCCCGCAATCCGTCACCCGCCTTAATCTGGCGTTTTGTATCCTGACAGATCAGCATGCCGTTCTTCTCGTCATAATTGATGTAATCATCAGAGATCTGGCTCACATGCAGCATTGCATCAATCGGACCAAGAGATACGAATGAGCCAAAGCTGGTGGTCTCCACCACAACGCCCTCAATGACCTCCTGATGGGCCAGACGCAGGACAATCGCCTCAAATGTAATGGAGTAATACACACCGCCATCACCAGGGATGATATCTCCTTCACCAATTTCGCAGATCTTTGTCACGGCGATATAGATACCGATCGCCTTGTCGATGCTCCCCTCAAGCTGTTCCTGTAGTACATTCAGAACAACGACTTTAATGTGCTCAAGATAATCAATATTATCCTGTTCATTTTTTATCTCTTTATCCCAAAGACGGTTGGGGGGAACCCGCACCTTATCTTCAAGCGTCATCTTATAATACATCTCATCACCCGTCTATCCCCGAATAATCTCGAGCCTCTTTTTTTCACGCAGATATATCACATCAATATGCCGGCTGAGCAGTTCTTCCCGGAGGCGTCGGTCATTGGTCAATACGACACAATGGTGCTCTTCTGCATATCGGACGATCCGATCATCCACTGGCATATCCTGATGGGGACTTCTTACAATATGGCATCGTGCCGCAAGTGAGGCACCAACCCGTGCCGCAGCCGCATCGCGGCCCCTACCACGGGCAAGCCCGGCAAGTTCATCCTTTACACCCTCTAGTGTCACGGCTTCAAATGAACCGACAAGTTCCTCCACCCCTGTGAAGATATCCACGCCGAACTGCACGGGAATCATCAGTGCATTTGCATCGAAGAGGACAAGCACTAAACTAGTGTTCCCATTCCAATAAGCCGCCAGCGGCCGCCGACCTGCCGTGATATTGCAATCTGTGACCCCAGAGCTGCACATACCGGACGTTTCAGGACGACTTCTACTACGTCTTTCTTCGTATTCACTACTACTCCGACCGTCACTGCAGTACCGACCGAAAGCATCAGTGGCTCATTGTGGCGAAGTGGTTCAATGGTAAATTCATCATCTGCACCAACAACACGTTCCATCAGTCGTACGGTAAATGATAGCTTGTCCCACACCGGAGGAAGGTGGCCAACATGACCCGCTACCTGCCCGGAAAGAGCATCACTCTTCGTCAGTGCAGGATCCAGTTTTGTGCCCACTCCTAAGAGGCCGCCAGGGGCAGCTTCCTGCACCCGTTTGGAACCGGCAAAGACTGCGTTCACTTTTGTCAGTATGGGCTCCCATATAGTCTGGTTTTCCACCACAAGCTTCAGCCCGGGACGAATTTCAATATCGTCGCCCTCATGAAGAAGTCCCTGCGTCAGCGACCCTCCGATCACACCGCCCTTAACATCACGCCAGTTACATCCCGGCTTATTGATATCAAAGGAACGGGCAATCAGAAGCAGTGGCTCTTGATCAGGGTCACGATCTGGTTTCGGTATATACTCATTGAGCGCCTCGACAAGTGCTCCGAAATTGATCTTTTTCTGTGCAGAAACCGGAATCACCGGTGCGCCTTCTGCTATAGTCCCTTTTACAAAAGCGCGGATTTGCCGGTAATTCTCCATTGCGTCAGCCTGAGAGACTACATCGATCTTGTTTTGGACAATCACAATGTTTTTAATACCCACAAGCTCCAGTGCCATCAGGTGTTCTTTCGTCTGTGGTTGGGGACACCGCTCACTTGCTGCAATAACGAGCATTGCACCATCCATCAGAGCAGACCCTGAAAGCATGGTTGCCATCAATGTCTCGTGGCCGGGTGCATCTACAAATGATATCGTACGGATAGGTTTTCCTGCCGAACCACATTCACATTTCTTTGACGTGGAATACGCCTCCGGACCTTTGCACGATGGACACTCATAAAATGTAACGTCTGCATACCCAAGCCTGATGGAGATTCCGCGTTTGATCTCCTCACTGTGCCGGTCCGTCCATAAGCCGGTAAGCGCAGACACAAGGGTAGTCTTGCCATGGTCAACATGCCCGACTACACCGATGTTGACACTGGGAATCAATGGATCACTCAATGAACTTCAAACCTCCTTATTAATATACAACCGCCCTACTTATACGTACTCGGTGTATGATTTCAGTAGCGCTAAGGTACTGAACCATAGCTTGGCACAGGTTGCATTAACGCATCCTGATATCATCGAGTAGTAATAACACAGAGTAAGAAAAATATTAATCTTTGTAGTTAATAAGTACAGCAGAAGAGAATGGACTTTTTTGAGGAACAGACATGGCAAACGAATCAGATCTTTCACGAATCGGTATTTCCCTTCCCAAGAGTCTTCTGGACAAATTTGATGAAATACTTGAATTACGAGGATATTCATCGCGTTCGGAGGGTATACGCGATGCAATCAGGAGTTATATAACTTATTACAAGTGGATGTCCGATGTAACAGGAGAACGGCAGGGAGTGATAACCATGGTCTATGATCATGAACATCGTGGCCTGCTGCAGGTTCTCACCGATATCCAGCATGACTATCTTGATGTAATACAGTCATCCCTTCACTCCCATGTCAGTCATGACAAATGTGTGGAGATAATTCTCCTCCGTGGAGACGGGAAAAAGCTCAAAGATATCGCCGAACGTTTAATGTCGCAAAAAGGGGTGGAATCGGTGAAATTGACCACCATTCCGATTGAGGGATGAGATAACTCCTCTTGTTCCGGTTATCCGGCACCGACGCCGCTAACCTGATCATATTTATCCTGCATATCTTCTGAGGATTCAATCTCCTTCAGACGTTCATAATCCGTAATACCAAGGGGTGTATGCACTTTTTTCGGACCTTCTAATTCCCCTTCAATGCGGACGAGCTGGTCGGTTCTGTACAACAGTCCTGTTGTATCAATTTCAGCAAACTCATTGCCGTCAATATCCTCAATCCGTACAACCGTGCCCGCCGTACCGGTGCGCGGGTATCGTACCCGCATCCCTGAAGAAATGGTCACGTCTTCCATACCAAAAGAAAGGACGGGCCAAGATATAAAAAAATTGGATCGCTAATGGTAGGTATAATGAATCTGTTCAAAGTCAGCCGGCATGAATATGTCACTACATCCGGTGTCCAGCGCACCCGTAGAGCTGAAGAGACGTATGAAACTGCGGTTTTACTCACCGAAGAGATGAATATTGCAGAAATCCTTGATATTACTCGTAAAGATCACCTCGGGATACCGGTCTGGTGCACCATCCGCCCAAGGGAACGGTTGGGAAAAGTGACTGCTGGTGCAGGGATGACAGAGACAGAAGCCCGTTCTGCTACCATGATGGCAACGGTTGAGCGCTTCTCTTCAGCGTATCCTGGCGGTCTCATGGATCTTGCATCATACGAAGAAGTGGGGCTGACACGTGCTGTAGACCCGGTAGAATTGATTCTCCCCCGAAAACCTGAGTTCGGCGAGAAACTGCACTGGGTGGCAGGAGTTGACATTCTCCATGACGAGCCGGTATACATCCCGGCAAATGCCGTCTATCACCCCTACGATCCGATTGGCATCGCCAATCAGCTCTTCCGCAGTGATCCAAACGGTCTGGGTGCAGGGAATGTTTCGGAAGAAGCAATCATCCATGGCATCTACGAAGTCATTGAACGGGATGCACTGAGCCGTGGGGAGAAAAATAACTTTCTGGGAAAACGCCTCATACCCGAAGAAGGAACATCCGCTGCAACGCTCATGGAAACATTTGCAGCAGAAGACATTGAAGTGACCATGTGGCTTCTGGATGATTTCCATGGCATCCCGACGGTTGCAGCTGTTGCTGATGACACGGCAACCCGTGATCCATTCATGATCACGATGGCCTCATTCGCTCACCCGGACTCTGGTGTGGCAGCCGAGTGCACCCTGTTGAAACTGGCTCGAAACCGCGCGTCCCAGATCTTTACCGATGAAATTGGTATTCAGTCCGGTCGGTCATCGATGGTGGAGAAGGCCGGGTATGAACGCTACAAACGGATTAACCGTATCTGGTTTGCAGATGCTCCCGAGGTTTCCGCAGAAGATGTTCCGGCGACGCATTATTCCACAACGGATGAAGAATTGGCCGCAGCCATTACGGCTGTCGCCCCTCATACTGACCGTATCTGTATTGTGGATCTTACCCGAACCGCCCTGCCCGTCTGGCGCGTTGTTATTCCCGGGTTTGAGGTCTCATACATTGACCCATCACGGAAAAAAAAGTGAGAATACTGTCCTGAAAGGACAGGAACCTATTATTTTCGCATCTTGTTTCTAAATTTGTTTACCTGACTGTATGTCAGATTCTGTGACCGTAAATGTCTGCCCGGTACCCACGATGGTGTAGGGCCCGAGTGTTGTGATACCAAATACTGATCCGTCTGTCGGATAGGGCACCACAAACGACCCGTTTCTGCTCTCCTGTTGGTAAGTAAACGTGCGGCCTGCATTGGTTTTCAGGGGTATCTCAATGATGCCATCTCCTTTGATCACTGCACCTGGCACATACTCAAAGATCTTGACACGTTTCAGGTCACCTACCGCCGTATTCCTGAAGACATTAGTATCTGATTCATGAACCAGCCGGTAATGCTGCAAAGCTTCCACCGGTTTTGTCGGAGAGAGGATGAGATAGCTGTATGTCTTCCCGGCATTCGTAACGAGATAATTTTCGTCCGGAGCGGCCATTGAACCGTCAAAGTTATGGAGACGGGAGATCATGGTCCGGAAGTACTTCTCAGTGTATAGATACCCCTGATTCCCACTTTGATCGTTGAATGCGCTCATATATGGAGTTCCACCCACATCAGAGTTGTACCAGGTAGCCATCGCCCAGAATTTACCCGTGTCCATATCAATGTCGGTAATAATGTATTTTGTCCCGACGTTGTCAAGAATTGTGCTGGCACCTGCTTCATTCTCCTGCATGAAGAACGCCGCAGCACCATTTGGCCCTGCTACCCCATGCTGGAACGGGTTTGAGTTGGGAATACGTTTTGAAACAAAGGTGATGTAATGCCCGTAATCCCACCACGACATTACTCCATAGGATTCCGGCGGATACGTGAAGGTTTCTTTGTCATACGTCGCATAATAATCCACCCCGGGGTCAGGAGAGTTGTCTCCGAACCATTCAAGGGATGAGTACCAGTCCTGCTGCATGCCGCCGTATGCCATGGCATTGCTGATTTCAAGATCGGTAGCAACTGAGGATGAGATAAATAGCAGAGAGAAAATCACCGCAACAGCAAACGGGATGATAACGACAGATGAGGAAGCCTCACGCTTTGTTGTTTTTGCTTCTTTTTTAGCATCGACACGTTTTCCTTTCTTCCCCTTCTCCGCTGGTTCGGGGACATCTTCTGTCGTTTCATGCCCGTGGATACCTGCCAGCCTCAGAAGCTGTGCTTCCGCCACCTCATATGTTCGGAATAAGAAATAGGCGGAGAGAAGTGCGATGTTTATCGCGATATAGTATTCATACCGTACATGCTGGATAGTCGATAGAAGAATTACGGCTGACCAGATGACCACAAAGAGATACTCTGCACGCCCCTTTCTGATAAAATCCCAGATGAGTGTTGCAAACCCGCCAACCATCAAAATGAGACCAAAGCCAAATGCATTCCACGCATTTGCCGCTTCCCACGGACGTGCCTCCTGAACCGTCAATGCCTCTGGGGACTGTCCGAAAAAGGCAACTAAATTGCCAATCAGCATCTGATAAAACGCAGGTGCAATGAGAAACA
>CAZBYH010000093.1:4840-7068 GCA_964496155.1 uncultured Methanoculleus sp. | reverse complement strand
CCGGGAATGGTTTTCAGTTCATTCCGGTGATAAATGGCGGTGATATCCTCATCGAGACTCGCAATAGAACGGGCCGCACTGAGGTAGGCACGCGGGGTGAATGCAGCCCCTCCGAGTGCGAGAAGATCTCCAATCTCGGTGAGCATCCCGGCAATTTCTGCGTTCGTCATCTCTTGTCTCGTCATCCTTGCCACCTGTACCTCGCCGGTTTTACGGCATCCGGTTGTATCCCCATCACGTGAGGATATCATCCCTTCTGCATATAACCATATTAAGGGCATCACAAAGAGGTGGTTTGCCTGATACACTCTGAAAAAAAGCATTAAATACATATTTTTCGGTATATATGTGATATATAAATCTTAATGTAACATTAAATATTTAATATGCGCATTTCACTCGTTCTAACGGCAAATACACCTCTGATGGCAATGATTTAATATAGGATGACTCTGTTGATCCGCTCATTGAGGTTGCAGTCAACAGGGATGTTTCGATCAAAAATCCGACAATATGGGCACTTGCTGAGATAGGAAACTCCAAGGCTGTTGAACCATTAGTCAGGATCATGCAGGAGGAAGAGTCAGAATGTTGCCGGACCCTGACCGCTGCTGCCCTTCTGAAGATCAATCATCCAATCGGTGTTGATGCGGTGAACCGGGAGTTTAAAGGTGTCGGCGAGGAATTCCGGGGAAGGGTGGATGAAGCCTTCTACGGTTCCTGACCAAATTATTTTTTACCCATTTTTAAGATTTACCCATTTCCCGGACGGTGATTTGTCTCTCTTCCATTGGGGCTCATGTATTCTTTCCCTGATGAGGATGCCTGCCGGATGCATGCTACTGGCAGGTTCGGTATCTTTCACGCACCAATGTGTGCCCACACAGGCACCCCTGCTGGTTCTTTCCGTTTGTGTTGGACGCACGGAAAAATCGTCTGTTCAGAGCGTGGATACTATTTTTCCTTCTGTCCAAAGCCCCGGCAACGGTTTTTACCGATTTGCTGTTGAAAATAAAAATGGTCAATATGGGTATATTTTTAAAAACCACTGGGTTTTTAAGTTCTAATTAATTCGTAGTCATAGGCTTATTTAAGTCGGTTGTTTTACAATGATAGTATATGGCAACAACAAAGAACCGGAGAACAGGCATATCGATCCTGATCGGATCGGTGCTTATACTGGGCATCTGTCTGTTTAGCGCCGGGTGTATCTCCTCTGATAAGGAAGGTGAAGCCCTGCAAGGAACGGGATGGCAACTGAAATCGTATGACAACGGAGCCACTGGGATGGTTCCTGTCATCGAGGGTTCAACGATCACCCTGATATTCGATAACGATGGCGCTATCGCAGGCTCTGCCGGTGTTAACCGCTACTTCGCATCCTACGAAACCAAGGGCTATGAGCTCTCATTCGGCGCAATCGGAACCACCCGGATGGCAGGGCCTGTTCCTCTGATGACGCAGGAGAGTACATACCTGAAACTCCTCAGCGAGACTGCAAAATCCAGTGTTGAAAAGGCTGAACTGAAACTCTCCAACGCAGATGGAGCTATCATGCTCGTCTTTGAAACGATCCCGTCAGTCACCGCTGAATCCCTGAAGGGCAGCGATTGGGTGCTCCACTCATACCACAACGGCAATGAAGGCATCGTCTCTGTCATCGCAGGAACTGAGATTACCCTGTCATTCGATGAAGAAGGCCGTATCGCAGGCTCTGCCGGTGTTAACCGCTATTTCGCATCCTACGAAGTAAAGGGCGATGCACTCTCATTTGGCACAATTGGCACCACTATGATGGCCGGCCCTGAAGATGCAATGATGCAGGAGACGACATTCCTGAAACTGCTCAACGAAACTACCGCATTCAGTGGTGTTGGGCATGAGCTGAACCTCTGGAATGCAGACGGAACCGTCCTGCTCACCTTTGAGAGGATCCCACCAATTACCGCTGAATCCCTGAAGGGCAGCGATTGGGTTCTCAACTCATACAATAATGGCAATGAAGCCATCGTATCTGTCATCACAGGGACAGAGATCACGCTGTCATTCGATGAAGAAGGCGGTATCGCAGGTTCTGCCGGTGTTAACCGATACTTCGCATCCTACGAAGCCAAGGGCGACGCACTCACATTTGGCGAAGTCGGAACCACGATGATGGCCGGCCCGGAAGATGCAATGATGCAGGAGACGACATTCCTGAAACTGCTCAGCGAAACTACCGCATTCAG
>CAZBYH010000093.1:0-4740 GCA_964496155.1 uncultured Methanoculleus sp. | reverse complement strand
CTCTGGAATGCAGACGGGACGGTCCTTCTGGTCTTTACCAAGGTCGTGCCACCGGCACCTGAATCTCTGACCGGAACCACATGGGTTCTTGACTTATACGATGGTGGCAAGGGAGCCATTGTCTCTGTCATCACCGGAACGGAAATCTCTTTGACCCTCAATAAAGAAGGCGAAATTTCCGGCTCTGCGGGGTGCAACAACTACTTTGGTTCCTATGAAACCGATGGTGCTGCACTCACGTTCGGAACGGTTGGTGCAACCCTGATGTTCTGCGAAGAACCGAAGGGAACGATGGAGCAGGAGACTACCTACATGAACCTTCTGGAAAAAGGGACAGGATATGGGATTGAAGGAGACCGGTTGGCCGTGCAGGACGCATCGGGCAAGATCATCCTAATTTTCACCGCAGCAGCGTAATAAAATACGAATACGCACACCTTACACACCCTTTTTTACCTCCCTTTTTTGACTCATACGCGTGGAACCAGAGGTTTCTCTCATCTTACGGTGAGATATGATTCCTGTCAAGCATATCGTCTTTGGCACTCAGTGGCCGAAACAAAATATGCCCCTTCGGAAAAACCGCGAACCTGAACGTGCCATGAAAACCATTATCCCAACGCTTTGCCAGATCACCTGAATATGCAAATACGTTTGGATGATGCGGGGAGATTCAATCTTGCACTACTCTCGCTTTTTATTGCGCTGATCATTTTCTCTGCCTTCATCCTTGGGCTTTTTAATTCCCTCGCATCGGAGAGTGCACAATCGGTTTATGACTATGAACTGTCCCTCTCGACATCCGGACCGATTGAAAATGTGGTGCTGTTGATCCCTGTTCCTTCGTATTATAATGCAGATTCCGGGCAGAATGAAACGATCATCAACCTGGATCACATCACGTTCGAAAATTTTGATAGGATAGATACTATATCCACAAAAATTGAGCCGGTGAACGGCATCCCTATGCTGAATATCTCAGCTGACCGAATCGACCCTCTATACAAAAACCGTATCGAACCGATTGCAATTATGCCGGGGCAAAACATCTCAGAACTCCCCCTACCGACCCATCTTTATTCTGACCGATATTCAGAAGAGACACCGGTCCTTGTGGACATGAAGATTCATCTGTATGAGAGTGATGTCGGGCATACGATTAACACCAGAATGCCGTTTGGAACGGAGCCTTTGTTTATGCCCTATCGGATTCTGGAGAATTTCAGCAACCCCGAGGATGGCATGTATGAAGGTTATTATGTAAGGGGCAAGGCGTCTGCATCTCTTTTTGAAGTGCCGTTTATTCTGTCGTATACTTGCGATGATGACAACGTCCTTACTATCTCCACGGAGTTTCTGGGGGCAAACGAGTGGTGGGTAGGGGGGTGGCAGGGGAATTCATATCGCGAGAGAATATCCCATGAGTTCACGGGAAATACGGATGGCGTTTATTGGGTGAAGGGAATTTTGGTAATGGGTGAGGGAGTGTACTGAAATTAGCGGTCGAAATTGAGTGATGTTTGGGGTGCGGACGGCTTGGTCATACAAATCCTATATTATACCTGTTTTTGCCCTTTTTTAGCCAGTGCAGTCACCACACTATGACATTTACATGCGGTTCCTATCCAGATTGTATCCGTTTCCCGGATATCCTCTATGGCTGAAAAGATATCTGAACTTCTGATATATCCGAGGCCTGGGCCACATTGGCGACTTTGAATAATGATCGTTTGGTGAGTGTCCATTTCTTCTGGAACTCTTCCGGAGAGATTGTTTCTCAGCAGTGACCAGAGGGGCTGATCACGCCGTTCACCGGTCACAGGACATACTGCTGGTTCCGGACAATCGGGGTTGCAGAGCATATCGGGGTTGAGCGAACAGTAGATGTCCGCACCCTTTCTGCCGACAATGAGTCGTTTGGGGATGGATGCAGCGATTGCATCGGCCCCCGCCGGGTCTGGTTCAAATCCGGCACACGCAGAGAGAATGCCTGCTGAGACATGCACCGGTACAGTGGCAAAGATTCTCTCGGGTTTGAGGGTTGTGATAATATATGCGGCTTCTGCAATGCCGCCTAGTATGAAATAGGCGCCCGGCTTCAGGTCTATGGCGTCAGAGATCTGTTCCGCCGTGACAACCGGCAGTGCATGGTTTTTCTGGATAGTGCAGGACAGATTAATGTCGATTACCATAACTGAAGCATCTGTTTTCCGTATTTTTAGAAAGGCCCGTTCCCCGTAGGTGCCCCCGCCGATGATGAGATCCATTGTCTGCCGCTCTCATCCCTTGTCTCTCTTTTCAGATTTTTTAATCCATTCGAAACGAATGTGGGCATCTCCTGTGTATGGGTGTCTGGTTTCATACCTCAATGCATGACCTGACCCGTTTCCCATCCAACAGGGGAAACAGGAAGGGTAAGAAAAATAACTCTTACGGACAATATCCATAATCAGATGATTCCCGCCATTATTATTGCAGGCACGCACAGCGGATGCGGCAAGACTACCATCGCAGGCGCCCTCATGGCTGCTCTTGTGAAACGGGGGCTCACTGTTCAGCCATTTAAAGTCGGCCCGGACTTTATTGACCCCACCCATCACACCGCCATCTGCGGGCGACCGTCACGGAATCTTGATCCGTATATGATGGGAGAGGCCGGGGTGATTGATACTTTTGCCCGGGCAAGCAGGGGTGCCGATATTGCCGTGATTGAAGGTGTCATGGGCCTTTTTGATGGACTTGAAGGAGAGGACACGGGAAGCACCGCCCATGTGGCAAAGATCCTCGGGTGCCCGGTAGTGCTTGTCGTCGATGCAAAAGGGGCCTCCCGCAGTGTCAATGCACAGGTGCTGGGGTTCACCTCATTTGATCCAAATGTGACCATTGGCGGTGTGATCTTTAACCGGGTCGGCAGTAAACGGCACGCCGCAATGATTGCAGTCTCTCTTAGGGCACCCGCGTTTGGATATATTCCATGGGAGAAGGGGAGGAGTGTTGAGAGCAGGCATATGGGCCTTCAGATGGCACATGAAACCAGTTCTATCTCTGGGTTTGGGGATATTCTGGAGGATAACTGTGATGTTGACTCCATCATTGCGATTGCAGAAAGCAGGATCTCTGTGTGTGGCGATGACGTTTGCACCCAGACCAAAGATAGGAGTCAGAGAAAACCGATTTCAGAAAAATTGGTTAAGATTGGGGTCGCCTATGATGTGGCATTCAATTTCTATTACGAAGATAATTTTGACCGGCTCAGAAACGCTGGAGCCGAACTGATCTTTTTTAGCCCCCTCACCGATCACCTGCCTGAAGTGGATGCATTATATTTCGGCGGCGGGTATCCTGAACTCCATTGCTCTGAACTGGAACGCTCGCCATGCAGAACAGAGGTGAAAAGAGCGGCAGAGAAGGGCATGCCCATCTATGCAGAGTGTGGGGGCCTGAATTACCTGACGAAGAGTATCGAGATAAACGGTACACGCACACCGATGTGCGGTGTCATCCCAGCAAAGACCGTTAAGATGGACAGGTTTCAGGCACTGGGATATGTGGATGCAGAGTGCACCGTTGCAGACGCTCTTTTTCCTAAAGGGACGGTCTATCGGGGGCATGAATTCCATTATACAAAGCTGGACGTGGACGTTGATGTAGATGTGCGGTTCGCCCTTACATTAAAGCGGGGCCGGGGCATTGCCGATGGAAAAGATGGGATTTACCTTCAGAATGTGCTGGCAGGATATACCCATGCATATTTCACGGACGCGTTTGCAACCGGGCTCGTGGATACCATACGACTGGTCAACCGGCAGTGACGAATAGTTCTCGCTCTTTCCGGTGAGAGATCATGATATGGTTTGCCTGGTGAAAGGTCGTTTCTGACCTGATACATCCAATATGACTGAGTTTGCACTGCATGTAGCAGATGCATAAATTGCAGTTTACTTCTTTCACCTAATGTCATTTCACCCCGAAAAAGGGTGAAGGAACCTGTTTTGAGGTTTTCATCGGAATATTCCCTCTGGCATCTCACTGTGCCCCCAGTAACATTCCCAATTGAAATAGTAATACTTTATCTAAATTAAAGCAATGGTTATATGATTCAATGGAACTTAAAGGCGGGCCAACACAGGACGAGGTGATGGCGATATCTCTCTTTAAACTCAGGATCCGAGAGGGGGATGTTATGGCAGACATCGGATGTGGTACCGGAAAGATCTCCATTCAGGCGTCTGTCCAATGCAGCAGTGTGTATGCCATTGACAGACGAGCTGAAGCGATTGAATGTGCCCGGCAGGAGATTGAAATGGCAGAAAGAGAGAATATTGCCCTTATTCATGGGGAGGCGTCTGACGCTCTTGAAGATATTCATCAACTGGATTGTGCCTTCGTCGGCGGTTCGGGAAACATTGAGCTAGTTCTTGAAAAACTGAAAGAGAAAGTCAACGGAAGAATTGTGGTGAATGCTGTTCTCCTGGACACCGTTTCCCGGACTGTTAAAAAGATGAAAGAACTGGGCATATTTGTTGAGGTAATTCATGTACAGGTATCGCGTTCGTATGAATTGGTGGACGATCTGATGTTTAAACCCATCAATCCGGTTTTTATCATTGTTGGTGAGGTGAAAGAGTAAATGCTCATTGCAGTTGGTATTGGCCCCGGAGACCCCGAACTTCTCACGGTCAGGGCAGTGAATCTGATCAAACAGGCCGATCAGGTATTTGTGCCGGGCAATGTGGCAAA
>CAZBYH010000092.1:0-7142 GCA_964496155.1 uncultured Methanoculleus sp. | reverse complement strand
CAATCCCTGCCACCTTGCGGTTCATCGCCGAGAGGGTAGCAAGTTCCCCCCACGGTGCGACTGAGCTATCGCCGGAGTTATTTATAACAATGACTTCACCCTCCCGTGCCACATCAATTGCCTCGACCGGTTTTGCCCAGTCTCCGCCGAAGGTCTGCACCGTGAGGGCAGGTCCCACCATGTGCACGCGTCCGCAGATAGAGATGACGCGGTGCATCGCACCTGTTCGGTGCATCGCATCGGTCACATTGGGTGCTGACACCTGGGAAAAGATTGCACGAATCTCTTGTTCGGTAGACCGTTTTACCGGCGGTATAATCGACGGGTCATTTATCGCTGCCCGGATAGCTGCCGCGGATGAGGTCACATCATTTGACCGCACGATATTCCCGCCGACAATCACAATGGAAGCGCCTGCCGCCACTGCCTGTGCTGCCGTTGTTGCATCCAGACCTCCTGCCACAGCCACCGGCACCGTCACCTCGCCGATGATCGCTGCAAGGGTGTCAAGAGAGTTCTTGCCGATCATCTGCTGGTCTATCCCCACGTGGGCGTTGATGATATCTATCCCCAGCGCCTCAAGTTCACGGGCCCGCTCTGCCGGGTTAGCGGTATTGATCAGGTCGGCCATCAGGCGCACCCCGTAGAGGCGTGCTGCCCGCACCGCATCCTGAATGACCACGTCATCTGCATCTGCGAGCACACAGACAATACTTGCCCCGGCCTTCGCTGCCATCTCGACTTCGATAGTGCCGGTGTCTGCGATCTTCATGTCAGCAATGATCTCATGCGTAGGAAACGCCTCCCGGAGGCAACGGACGGCGTCCATCCCGGCACTTTTTATGAGCGGGGTGCCTGCCTCAATCCAGTCGGCACCGCCTGCAACTGCTTCCTGTGCGATTGGCACTGCACGGCCGGCCTCCTGGATATCAAGGGCGACCTGCAAGTGGGGAGAATTCATATTCATTCTCTGGGAACTCAAAAAAATTAAAGATTTGGTATTCGTTGGTGAGCCGGAACCTATGCTCACCGGGTGTAGGTGTCTTTGAAGGTAACGTCTCCAAAAGACTTCTTCACCGGTGCCACCATCCGCTCCCCCAGGGCCGGGTATCCGGCAGGAATGAGGGACACCAGGGTATACTCCGGCGGCACCTTCATGAGTTTGCGCACGTCCTCGTTGTAGTCCATCTTGTCCCCGGCGACCCAGCAGGAGGAAACTCCGTAGGCCCAGAGGCCTAACATCAGGTTTGAGGTGGCAGCACAGCAGTCTTCCACATAGAATTTCTCGTCCCGCAGGCCAAAGACTGCAAAACAGGCAGGTGCATCTGCGATGAACTTTCCATGGCTTGCCAGTTCACCCAGCGTTGCCAGGATTTTTTTGTCGGTCGTTACCCCGAAAAGCCACGGCTGGCCGTTTCGTGCGGTAGGTGCCATGCGTGCGCACTCCATTGCCTGCTCGATTGCTTCCTGGGGGACGGGTTCATCCTTGTAGTTCCGGATACTCCGCCGACCCTTGATGATAGTTATTCCAAGATTCATATCCTTACTTGCGAGTCATCACCAATATATGCTTCGCGAAAAGTGGGCATCAGAAGGGGAGGATGCCTCCCAGAAACGCCATCAGGTTGGTGAGTCCGTCACGGAGTATAATCCGGGGGTCGATACCGAGGATGGGCATGATGAAGAGGATATAGACAAATGTCCCGATAATGCTCCCGATATTGGCGAGTGCGGCCACCAGCACTACCCTGAAGAGCGGGTTTTCCCGCATCTGACTGAGGTCATCTGCCTCTGATATCCGGCTGAAGTCAGCGGCTGTCGGGTGGCGTATTTTTGCCTCGGTGATGGCGGCAAACCATCCGGCTGCCATGAAAGGATTAAGAGACGTCATCCACGCGACCGCAAAAGCAGTCAGAGCCGACAATGGGTGCCCTCTTGCGGCAAAAACCCCGATTGAGGCGAGAATGCCGTTAATGAGCACCCACCAGATCATCGCAGAGAAGAGCACGTCAAGACCGGCACCGGAGAATGCAATGAGAATGAGGAAGAGTGCAAAGAGAGCAAGGATGAAAAATCCAATGAATTTAGCCCACGGAAAGGTCTTTGGTGTCTCCATAAGGCTGGCTTTGGTGGGCAGGGTCTCAGGCTGATCCAGGTAGCGGGCAATCCCCTCCCGGTGACCGGCACCAACCACCGCAAGAACCCGGTCATACCTCTCGCCGAGATCGTGAATGGCATGGGCAAGATAGGCGTCCCGCTCGTCGATGAGTGCAGAGGCACCTTTCGGTGCGAACCGGCGGAACTCCTCCATTGCAGCGGATATCACATCCTGATCGGTCATTGAATCGATGTCTATCTTCTCGCCCACCTCCCCGGCACCGGCAACAGATCCTATCAGTACATACACCATCTTGAGTTTCTCGGTGATGGGCATCAGGTTCCAGAATCTACTGAAGGTGATCTGGATGTCACGGTCTGCAAGTGCGATGGGGATGCCCCGCTCCTCTGCCAGCTGAACAGCGGCCATCATCTCAGCGCCGGGCGAGACGCCGGTCTCTTTTCCTATGCGTCGCTGGACATAGGCAAGCAGCCACTGGGCAAGAATGCCGGAAAAGTTCCCACTCTTTATGACGTCCTCCACCGCTGGCGGCGCTGCATTACCTTTCAACACCATCAGGCGCCCGCGGTCCAGTTCAACTGCGACAATCTGCGGTTCAAACGTCTCGATTGCGTCGGTTACCTCGTCAACGCTCTTCTGCGAGACATGGGCCGTCCCGATAATCTGTATTTCACCCAATCCGTTTCACTCCTTCACTATCCACAACGGCACATTCGTTTGGTCCCAGGTTCATTCCCATATATATCTCTTTGGTGCGTTCTGCATCCGTTGTCTCTGCTGTAACACGTTTGATGCATTCGTCTGCAATAATCTCTGCCTCAATGCATATCTCTCTCTGCCCGATTCCCGGACATGTATACACACAGAGCCTCCCTTCTTCCCGTGCAAACGGGTAGGTTCGGCAGATGAGGGGGCGTGCCGGGTATATCGTACACCGGTTATTTTCATCCAGAAAAATGCAGGCCTTCTCTGTCCGCCGCAGGCACCAGGCAAGGGTAAACGTTCCGCCTCCCTCAGCCGGCAGCCACTCCGGATAGGGCTCTGCAATCTCTTCCCATTCATACCCCGTATACGCCATAATCGCCCGGACTTCCGGAGCACTTACGAGAACGATATTCCCGTCATCCTCACCCCTGCTACAGCATCCGCCACACATCAGGCATGTGAACCCGGTGGCATGTATTTCATCTGCGAGATGGTGAAGGTGATTCATTGTAGTCAGGCCCTCTCAGGGGTCAATGGATTGAAATTCTTATGCACCCGTTTTTTGTCATTAGAGCAACTGACCTTTGGATGCCATTGGGCGTCAAAGATGGGCCTCGTCTCATGGGCCACAGCCTTTACGCTGCCGTTCAGGCAGATGCCGCGGCAGGATTCACTGACCTCGGTTGCAGGGGTATCGTTTTTTATCATCGTTATGTTGATATCAGGATTCCTGAGCATCCTGAAAACAAGATGGTTAAAATGACCAACGGCGTTGACCATAGTTACGGGATGCATTTTATACTAATGTGTTCTGCGAGGGTATATCTTTTTCAGGCGTACGCGAAGAGGACGCCATTATGAATGTCGGATGGTGGCTGCCAGTGCCGCCTCTATACGCTCTTCTGAAAACCCCCGGCGGCGTGCCAGAAAAAGAGCGCCACCTGCACCGAATCCCTCTTTTACCTGTTGGATGCAGGCACGCGATGGTGAAGGTTTTTGCACAAACCGTGTTGGAACGGGGGAGACGGTCACCGGTATGCCCGCCAGCTCAAAAACGGCTGCCACATCTGCTGACGTATCCTGCCAGACACAATCGGTCATTGCACCGGTGATGCGCCCCCTGGTATCGCCGGCGAGAGTAGCCACCGCAGCCATCTGTGCCCCGCCGCAGAGGATAATGTCCCCTGGAAAACCCTGAATGAGGCCCAGTGCCGCGGCCATAACCGGGTCTCCGGTCTCCCGGATATGGGCAGTGCTTTGGAGGGAACAGATATCCGGGCGGCGTGTCCTGACTTTCTCCCATATTGCCTCTTTTTCGGCAGCAGTGTCCCAATTCGCAGAAGAACTGACTCTGCCTTTGAATCCGTGTGCCCTGAGGATGCAGAGTGCGTGGGTCGTTCCGCCGGGAATGCATTCTCCGAGCCAAAGGGTGTGGTGTTCTTCGGCAAGGACAGCACCAATCTCTCTGGCTTTCCTGACGATTATTTCTGCATCCGGAACAGAAGGGCCGGTGCGGGGATCGCCCGCCGGCGTCTGAGAGATTATTGGTGCAGGCTCCGTGAGTGGGCCTGCATACCCGGCATTGAGAAAAAAAGGAGTGATGCCGGTAAGTGAGCACATGGCCCGTGTCACTCCGGCCACGGTCAGGCAAGGGGGAAGAGGGCCGCCACCTGCCACAAACGCGGCATCCCGGCCCGGTGTGTTCCATGTGTCCTCAGGCGTCCTGCCGGCACCCGAGAGCCCGGGAATGAGGCTCAGGCGGGAGGAGCCAAGGAGCACTACAAATCCATGCGAGATCCCATCACCCATCTTCAGGAGTAATCCTTCATAAATTCGCGTATTTTCTCCCAGATGGTCTCCTTTGAGTGGCCCATCATGGATGCAAGCCAGAGGGCGCCGCCTGCGCCTGCGCCTTCCTTCACTTCTCCGGCACAGTACCGGGCAAGGCCGGGATGACCGATAGTGCCGAAGTCCGGGTCAACGAACCAGGCAGTGGTGCCAATCTCTGCGGCGGTCTTTTCAAAAGTTGCGAGGGCGTCATCCCGGACATACACGGTGGTGGCAAGCGGGGGCGGAGTCCCGCCAAGTGCTTTAACCAGTGCTGCGACGGCAAGCATCTGGGTGCCGCCGGCGAGTACCAGGGTGTTCGGGTAGGTGGCAGCGATGCCGGCGCAGACCGGTATCATTGGGTCTCCTGCTGCCCGCACAATGGCGAGCGGGTCGGTGATGCCCCCTTCCTTTATTCGTTTCATCACCGCGGCGCATATTTCCTCTTTCACCGATGTCGGATGTATTACATGGCTGGAACTGACATTGCCAAGATAGCCGAACGCCCGCAGCACACAGAGTGCTGTCGTGGTGCCGCCCGGGACACTCTCTCCCAGAACAAGAAGATCAGAATGCTGACCAAGGAAAATGCCAAGGGTCTTTCCCCGGATGTAGAGTTCCTCTGCATCCGGGACTGCATCGCCCTTCCGTGGGTCTTTGCCGCATGCGCTGTATACATCAAATGCGGGATATGATGGCGAATAAGAAAGACCTGCGTTCACCACAAAGGGTTGAATGCCGCAGAGCTCAGCCATGGCGCGGGTCAGGGTGGCAGGTGTTGCACATCCGGTGGGGCTGACCGGCACAACCGGCGCGCTGGTGATTTTTCCGTTGACGATGATCTCGCCGTCAAGGGCCGATGTGGCAAGCGTGAGCTCAGCCGTCGGGCCGGCAGCAGAAATCCCGGGAACTGTCGATATTTGGGAGTTCCCAATTACTACAACCATCATGGGGCGGGAGATGGTAATGTCGGGTTTCTCGGTAATGATGCTCATTATCTGACCATTAGATGAATGAGGTATTAATAGTTACAAATTGCGATAATTAATGCAATTTAATTTGTTTTCGAAACAACCCTGCTTTGCTGGTAGAATAAAGATAAAAAGGCAGTTATAGCGTGATGGTGCATGGTGGATGATACGATGAGATTCTTAAACGCGCTTCGTGCGATGTTCCAGTTTACCACCATACTTCCAATGGGGAGGCCCGCAGACTACGATGCCTTTGTGCGCCACGCCTACCTTTTCCCTCTCTCCGGGTATCTGATAGGAGGCATTGCAGGGCTCATCGCGATGCTCTTTGTCCAGCCACAAATTGCCGGTGCTGTTGCACTTGCCGTCGTGCTGGTGCTGACCGGATTCCATCATTTTGATGGTCTCTGTGATCTGGGTGACGGGCTTATGGCCCATGGGAGCCGGGAAAAACGGGTAACCGCACTCACGGATCGGGCGCTCGGTGCAGGCGCGGCAGGTGCGGCAATCGTTGTCATACTCCTTACCTATGCAGGCCTTACCACGGTTGTCTGCATTGCAGGGGCGATTCTCATTGCAGAGGTGATGGGAAAGGTGGTGCAGGTCATTCTCATCGTCGCCGGGCGTCCCTTCCGTGAAGGGTTGTTCTCGTATATGCATGCGTTCGCACGCTGGTGGTTTATTCCGATCTCCTTCCTCTTCATAGCACCACTCCTGCTTTTTTCGTTCAGTCCGGTTTCACTGGGGATTGCCGCGGTAGCAGCACTCATCACTGCTGGTGTGCTGATATTCGTTACCCGGCATCTCTTTGGCGGAGTGAACGGAGATATCGTCGGGGCGTCCCATGAACTGACGCGCTGTGCAGTTATTCTTGCCCTCGCGGTTACGGGATTCTAAAACAGCCCGGTTTGAGGATGTGAATTCTAACATCACGGAAAATACGGAGAACCGCTCTGCGGTAATCTAAAAAAAGCACGGAAAAAATGGGGTATGAACGATTCAGTAGGAATAGAGTGACAAGAACCCTTCGTTTTTGTCATCATTGCAGATGAGAGCGCTTCCGTCCCTGATAAAGAGGTTGAATGTCATCTGTGCGTTCTGGAGTCCCTCATCTCCTCCTCCTCCGCCGAGTTTCCCATCTGTCAGTGCTTTTTTCATTGGGTTTGGCATTTCGCGGCGACCGACGATGACCGCTTCACAACGGGTGCAGAATGCACACTTGCTGTATACCGACACCTCTTTCTTTTCTCCGTCACACATGACCTTCACCATATCGTTCGGGCCTGTTCTGTTCAATGGCAACGTCTTCATCTAAAGATTTAGGTGGAATCCGATGCAATATCTGTGTGTCGGTTGGTGAGAAGCTTTTAACGAAAATTTTGTTTCATTTCTCCTGAAGAAATCATTTAAATACCTATCTCTCCTATTAATAATACTCGTATCAAAGTGACCGGGCAGACGTCTAACGAGCCCATCCTTACGATTTGGAGGTTATTAAATATGGCAGCAGATAAGCCACA
>CAZBYH010000091.1:0-7167 GCA_964496155.1 uncultured Methanoculleus sp. | reverse complement strand
ACGGGCAAAGGTAACGATCATCTCTTTATTTTTCGGTGAGGGAGAGATTTCCTCTATTTTCCAAATCTCTCCTGTCCCCGCAGCAAGCATGCATCCTGCAAGACTACAGGGGGGACAGGGGGCAATCTCACAGATCTTCAGGGATTCGGAGCGCACCCGTTCACAGGCACCCGTAAACCTGAATCCCGAGAATGTAACAACAATACTCTCTCCTTCCTCCGTCACCTGAACGCTGTCTGCTGCATGCATCAGATCCCGTTCTGCTTCTGCAATCGCGGTGCAGATGTCAGGGATATCCTGAGGTATCTGCAATCCCCCCGATTTCCGCAGGTGCTCTATAACCGGCATTGCGGAAGGCACAGAATAGATTCCCCCACTCTCCGGTTGAACCACAATTGCAGTGATGCCCGGTTTTGGGATGCTTTGCGACCCATCTGCCGGATTGAACTGCCGGACATTCATCCCATCCGGAACAAAATGTGCAGGGCCTGATACCCCCAATTCAGCGGCAACCTGAGCATAACTGATCATCAGGCCGGTTGAAAAAAATGATGCCACATCAGATGGAATCCCCTCCTCAGGCCGTGTCACCATCAGGAATACGGCACCCAGAAAGCAGGCACATGATGCAACCACAAGCGTTGCTGCCGGGAGATCGGTTCTTTCCGTGATGAACACCGGAACAACGAGCAATACTGCAATTGCAATCAAAAGTAACGGTGGCTGATATTCTTTTGGGATTTTATTATTCATCTGAATCACTTTTCATTGCCCGTGCTATCGCTTCTTTTCGTACAAATGCTGAAATGACAAGGACAACACAGATTGTTACCAGCCCGAGAGTCCACCATCCTGTGTGATACATCATCTGCGATGCTGTACCGAGGATAATGAGGGAGATGATTGTTACGATGATCAGTTTCAGTCGGGTCTCTCCTGCAATCGCTGCAAAAAGACATCCTTCACAAACAACCGCCGCGATATAGGATCCATACGCGGCTCCATAGACCAGCAGCTGACCGACGGCCAGTATATACAGGTCAGTATCATCTGTTTTCCAAAAAAAGAGTATCGCTGTGAGAATGATACTTCCCGGAACAATGATCTCCGCTCTGCCCCCAAAGGCAAGCGTTGCCATCGCAGAAAGGATTGCAACAGCGATGCATCCACGTCTCCATCTGGTGGACATCATGGTATCACCTCAAGAGAACGCACATTAAAGAACCCGGCTTCCGTCCTGATCTCGTCTCCAAGTGCTTCTTTTGAAAGAAATATTCGCACCGGGCGGTGAAGTGCATACGCAGCGGAGGCCATGGCCCATATATGACTGAGATCCCCTGTTCCGGTTGTATAACAATGAATTTCTGTATCCCGGGATTCTGTCAGTATACGATGCATTTTTTCCTGAAATTCAATCTGGTCCCCGGACCGGGAAAATGTTTCGAGCATCGTCTGTGCTACGGGGGTGAGCGGCATATCTTTGCCTGCATTCCGCACCTGCATTGCAAGCATTATGGGAGAGTACGCCCGATAGAGTGACCGAATGCGTTTTTTTGGCGTGAGTATCGCGGAAAGATCGTGAAATGTATCTGCACCTGGCAGAATGTCTCTTATCATCAGTATCTCGCACCCTGCAAGAACAATTATCCGGGACGTTTCATGCCGTTCCTGTAATCCTGCAATTCGCTGGATGACTGCCTTTCGCATGTGGGAACATATCTCCTCGGTAGCGTCTTTTGTATCATCAGGCAGATCGATCACCACCGCTGCAGTTCCTCCTTCACTCCCGGTATATTCCCGCACATATGTCGTGCCGTATCTGGCGGTCATCTTCCAGTCAATGGCTTTTACATTATCTCCCGGACGATATTCCCGAAACGAGCGAACACCGCTGCTTTTCAACGGTGTTCGTCTCATGGTCTCGTTATCTCCATACCCTCCCGAACCTTCGTACCCAAGGACGTTTTCCGGGAATACAAAGAGATTTGGACGTCGAAATGATAATTTCAGGATGGGGACGGTGATGATAAAGAAGGTATCCGAACAGGAAAGAATGACGCCGCCAGGATGAATGGTGCCATGAGCAAGAGGCCGGAAGGAATACTGGAGGGTGCATGTACCTCCATTTTCAGGAATAACACCTCTTGTTTGTCCGGTAATATCAGTGGCGGAATCCGGCAGAATGTCTTCTACCGCAAGGCGATATCCGGGCAGAGCGTGACCGGTGAGAGTCGTTGTCATCTGTATCCGGGTACCTGAGCGGGAAAACCGCTCTTTTGTATGGCGCTCTCCTCTCAGATGATGTGCAGCGGTCCGGGCAGCAGAAATACCGGCATGCAGGGAAATAAGGAGAAACAGCCATATCGCACCTCCTGCAAAGAAAAATGCCGGGTCATCGAAGATCCATGCAGATACCACAAATGCCCCCCCAAGGAGCATTACTGCCCTGCAGAGGCGGGTTGGTTGCACGCCTCAGGGCACCTCGATGGTATCAAGAATCAGTTGGATAACAGCTGAACTGTTTGTTCCGCTAATCTCTGCCTCACGTTTAAGAATGATACGGTGCTGAAGTGCCTTCAGGGCGACTGCCTTCACGTCGTCAGGGATCACATAATCACGTTGTTCAAGCGCTGCTTTTGCCCGGCTTCCCCGGAGGAGAGCGATAGTCCCACGGCTGCTCGAACCCAGTGCAATATCCGCATGCTCCCGCGTTGCCATGATAATATCCCTGATGTAGGAGAGAATATCTTCTCCTGCATGGATCTGTTTCACCCTCTCGATGTCGGCGATGATTGCCTCCGGGGTAAAAATCTTGGGGAGGGTATCTGAAAATTTTTTCCAGTTGAGGGTACCCTTCTGTTCACGCCGGACTATTTCAAGTTCATCATCCCCGGAGAGGTGGGTAGCAAAGACTGAGAACATAAACCGATCTTTCTGCGCCTCAATAAGGGGGAACGTTCCCTCAAATTCCATCGGGTTCTGTGTTGCAATGGTAAAGAACGGATGTGGTAGTTCCTTTCTGCTACTATCCATTGTTACCTGTTTCTCAGAGAGTGCCTCAATAAATGCACTCTGTGTTTTGGGTGAGAGGCGGTTAATCTCATCGATGAGAAGGAAATTTGTAAAAATAGGCCCCTCTTTAAACTCAAACTCCTTCTTGTCAGCATTCCAAAACTGGATGCCAATGATATCTGCCGGCTGGCTGTCTACAGAACACTGAAACCGGTTGAATTTACACCCTGAAAGAATTGCACAGGCCTTTGCAAGGGTAGTCTTTGCTGTACCGGGCACGCCTTCAATGAGGATGTGTCCCTCAGAAAGAATGGCAACGACGATCATCTCAATAAGCTCATCATTTCCGACAATTAGCCGTTTAACCTCATCCCGCATCCGGACGAAGTTATCTGATATCTGGGTGACTGATTCTGTCTGTTTGTATTCTGTCATTCGTACCTTCTTGTATGGTATTATAACACTCTGCGTGCGTATGCAGCGCAGATCACGCCTGTTATTAGCAGTATGGCAATAATTTTAATAACTGTTGTGCTTTTCACTCCGGTAACCGTCTGAAGGACTCCCTCTGTCATGAACGGCTGTGAGGTGATGGTATCATAGGAAACATGCATACCAGTAGCAAGGTTCTTTCGTAACTGTACGTTATCCCGTTCTGATACGGTAAAATCCATGCTGTTGATGAGAATGCCGCTGTCTGAGAGAACGATGATCTCCCCCTCTCCAATACCTTCACGTGCCATCACCGGTTCTTTGCCGAACGTCTCCGTGCCATCTGCTCTCCCGTTTTTGTTTCGGTCAATCCATGAGAGGACCGACGTCTCAAGCAGTGTTTCGCCGCCGGTCAGTGTTGATGGCTGATTGAGGGCAACACTACCTACATTCTCAAGAAGGCTGTGGTTTTCTGCCCGGTACGCGATTACCATCCGCGAATCGGCATATTCCCTATCTATGCTTGACAGGACTGTTTCATGAATTCTTATCGTGCTCCCTGCTGCTTCCAGCATGCCGTTTGCCGACTCATTTTTCGCAATTATTACGAGCGTTCCGCCATTTCTGACAAATTCGATGATACTGTCTCTCTCTTTTCCTTGTGGCATAACAGCAGGTTCGACCAGGATCAGCGTCTTTGGAGGTGATGAACCCAGCAAAACAGCGGATGTAGCAGCAGTGCCGCCTGACTTCTCAAGCTGATCATAGAATGCAGAGGTTCCGTTCCATCCCCCATTATACCGGGATAATTCAGCATCTGTTGAAGAGACATAACTGAGTATAACAATGCCTGCCAGTACCAGGGCTGCGACGGCGAGTATGTTTCCGGTAGTCTGTTTCATGCCTCACCCATACACTGAATGGCTTTGTCCCATGCACTGAGGAGTTCATCCCCGCCGGTATGGTCTCGTCTGCCATACACTGATGCTTCATATATGGTCACAAACACGGATGCCTCTTTCCTGCATCGCTCATCCAGCTTTGCCATATGTTCACGCATCGTCTCAGATGGTCTGCATTCCCGTGCCGTAGAATACCCGACGGCGGCAGTAAACCCTTCCCCCAGTATCCTTGCAGAATCAGCAGGGGAGAGCACCGCTTTCTGTGCGATATACATGGTGCGGAAATGCTGAAGTGCATTGTCATGTGATAGGGAGGTTTTTCTCTCTCCTTCTGATCTTTCGGTGGAAGCGTCCACAGGCAGAAGGTCTTCCGGTTTATCCGGTTCACTGGTTTCATTGAATAATGATTTTTGTGCCCGGATCCTCTGTCTGCGATTAAATATCAGATATCCGGCCCCTCCTGCGCAGATGATGAACAGGACTATGAAGATATAGAGGTTGCTTTGGCCAATGGAAATAGTAGATTCTTCGCTTCTGCACTCATGCACCGGGAAAGACGGTTCAGAAAAGACAGACTGGATGGTATAGTCCCCTGACGTTAGCTCTGTTTTACAGGAATACGCGCCCGTTTTATCCGTATATACGGTTGTCATATTTTCCGACTCAGCACTCCTGAAATAGATGTTTACCGGCGCATTCGTAACATCCCTATCTTCTGTTCTCAACATTCCTGAAGAGAAGACGGTGCTGCCCCGGACAGAAATATTGAGTGTCAGTACGCCGTCTGTACCGGTAACCGTGAATGGTATGATGGGAGAAAATGCATCCCCTGCGCGTGTATAGGCAAGATGGATACCAGGATATTGTTGCAGGATGGTGAACCCGATGTCATACTCTCCTGTATTGGAGCAGGATGAACCAGCATATTTTTTGCTGTCGATATAAAGGGTGACGGGTTCTCCCGTCGGAATGGTTCCCGCGCGTGCATACACTCCTGTTGCGTGTATTTCATCGCCATATATACCATGGAAAGGATCAATGATGAGGCTCAGATCTTCTCTGAATGGTATAACTGTGTCTGATGCCCGGACAACCCGCTCTTCCTGTGTTCCTCCAATTTCCCTCAGATACTCTTCAAAGATGTCAACAGAGGACTCTATGGGTTCAGGATGCACATCAATCTTCTTTCCTGTCGGAGCCATGGCAGCCGTGTTTTTTTGATATTGCCCAAATTCCTGGGTGATTTTTTCGCGCAGCGCCTCACCTTCGTATGCAATGGCATACATCTTCGTGGGATCGTCTGTGTCCTGATATTGGATTTCAAGACGGCTCAGTTCATCGAATGCGACTGAATCATTAAGCAGTTCCTCCAGATTCCTGATGTTTTCAGCATTATTTTTTTTGAAATCACCGATTTCAGACTCACTCATATCGAGGTTGATGACCATACGGTCAAACTGTGATGCCGCCCTGCGGTATTCGGCAAGATCCTTCTCTGCATCTTCAAAATTTTTTAGGCGCACATTCAGGACAATAGTCCCTGAAGTATCGAAGAAGTCCTGCATCAGCGGCTGAAGGTCGCCGGTCTTCTCCTGTGATATCTGTTTCAGGGCGATTGGGTTTTTGAAAACACCTGCCTCTTCCACATGGGCAATTGCATATATTTCAGGGTCTTCGGTATATGGCATTAAAAGGATTACAAAGAGGATGGAAAGCCCGATGAAGAGGATGGGGGCAGTATACCTCTTCATGACCCGATAATCTCCATAATCTTCTGCAGCACAATAATTCCAAAGATAATTACGCCTCCTGCGGCTAGGTATTTTGCATATCGGATCATTCTGGGTTCGATAAATGGTGGGTCAGTCAGTTCAATGATTACGAGAATTCCAATCAACCATAATACGAAGAATATTTCAAGGTTTACTACCTGGGCAAGTGCCATGAATCCGATGACGATAAGCATCCAGAGGAATATGGCAAGTACGGAATGCCCCCGTGTAGTAATACCCATCAAATATTATTCCTCTTCAGAGAATATTAACAATATCGACTATGATCTGCCCGGTGCAACAAAGAGCTAAATACTCCGCACGCGAAACTGGAGATCAGGTAGTTATATGAATACAAAACTAAAAATTCTCGCGATATTCTGTCTTTTCTTCATTGTAGCAGCACCGGCATCGGCATTTGTTGCTGAATCTCTTTCCATAGATGTGCAGGAGAGCGGGGATGCGACGGTCACATTTGAATATCGTCTCGGTCTGGTTGAAAAGTTTGCTGTCTTCCTCCGCATTGCAGATCCTGCTGACGAATTAAAGAATGGACTCGAAAGCAATTCGGGGAAAGAGGTTACCGTGAGTGAGGTTACGTCAAATTCTGCTGCATTCCTGGTTCGGGAGTATGCACATAAGACAATAGGGGATGGCGAAGTGACCTATACCACACCGATGCTCACATTTGCCAGTGCTGAGGAAATCCTTTCGGGGTATTGGTTTGCACCCCTCATCTCTGTTGATTTATCTCCCGCAGTGACGACGGTTGTTTTCCCCGACGGATACGTGGAGTCTCTCTATGACAGTATCGAGATTCCCGTGATCAGTCATACCATATCCATACTCTAATCTTCTTTTTTTAGCTCCGGTATGTTTACGTAATAAGACTCTTATCGCCAGAGGTAGACTCTTGTACTGAATCGAGATGAGTGATGGACCTACCCCTGCAATGAAGCAGTTTTATGAGATGAAATCCCGGTATCCCGGCTGCGTTCTCTTCTTTCAGATGGGGGACTTCTATGAAACGTTTGGGGAGGATGCCGAAC
>CAZBYH010000090.1:0-7168 GCA_964496155.1 uncultured Methanoculleus sp. | reverse complement strand
CTGACAGAAGGTTCCGGAGTCACCGAAAAGTTATCCCACAGGTTTGAGGAACTTGAGGGAATGGTTAAGGAGCTGACAGAAGGTTCCGGAGTCACCGAAAAGTTATCCCACAGGTTTGAGGAACTTGAGGGAATGGTTAAGGAGCTGACAGAAGGTTCCGGCAGGACGGACGCCAGAATCGCGCAGGGAATTTCTCAAAGGGTTAATCAACTGGAGGGGATGGTTAAGGGGCTGACAGAAGAACTGTTGGATCTCAAGGCTGAGGTTCGAAAACTTAGTAAGGTTCTTGAGGGAAAAGAGGAACTAACGCCAAGGCCTGAGATCCGCCGTGCGCGGAGTGTTTCTGAAAGGACGGTGAGGCGGCCTGAAGAATCACCCCAGCCTGAAAGCCGGTCTATGGAACCGGAACGACATACTGCAAACATTATGCAGGCTGATGGTACGATCGCACAGGAACCGCGGAAAAGTGATGAACTTATTATTGCCGGAAACCGTCCTGCAAATATGTACCAGTCAAAGACTAACCGCGAATATCGTGGCAGAGAAGAGAAGAAGCCCCTCATCTATGCGGATGAAGATGATACTGTCGAAATAAAAAAGAAATAGTTGGGAGTCTGTTCTTTGCATATCACTGAGCTTGAGATTGACAATTTCAAGTCATTTGGGAGAAAGACCAGAATTCCCTTTTTTGAGGGATTTACTGTCATATCCGGACCGAATGGTTCTGGAAAAAGTAATATCATCGATAGTATTCTGTTCTGTCTGTCATTATCGAGTGCACGGGGGCTTCGCGCCGAAAAGCTAACCGATCTGCTCAATGTAAATACCGGAAAAAATACTGCTGAAGTCTCCATTACGTTTTCTGACGATACAAAAATTCGCAGAAAAATAAAGAAGACGGCACATGGATATTACAGTTATAATTATCTCAATGACAGGCTCTGCAAACAGGGTGAAATTGTAGACTATCTGGCAAAATATGGGATAAAAGCAGAGGGTTACAATGTTGTTATGCAGGGGGATGTCACACGGATTGCCGAGATGACGGACAATGAACGGCGGAAAATTATTGATGAAATTGCCGGTGTTTCAGAGTTTGATAAGAAAAAAGATCAGGCGCTTGGTGAACTTGAGGTTGTCCGTGAACGAATTGAACGCGAAGAACTTGTTCTGACTGAACTGATTCGCCGACTTGGTGAGCTTGAAAGTGAGCGGGAACAGGCGATCAAGTTCCGGGAATGGCAGACGAATCTGGATGAACTTAAGGAATGCAGGTCTGCTGCTCTTTTGAATGAACGTACGCGCGAATTAGGTTCGTTGAATGAGATTGTTTACGGCCACGAGTCGAACCTGGGAAAAGCCGGGGAAAAGAAAGGGCTTGCAATCGAGGATGGCAACGTAATCAAACAAAAAATAAATGCGGTATCTGAAGATATCAATCGAAAGACCGGCAGTGAATACCTGGAAATTCTTGAACAGATTGAGGCAGCAAAAGGGAATATCCGTTCACTGCATGAATCCATTGAGCGGAGTAATGCTGAAAAAAAAGGGAATTTTGAATCGCTGCAGTCAGTCTATACAAATTCAAAACGGGCTGAAACAAGCATAAAAGAACGTTCTGATGAAATTCGCGATCTCTCAATTGATCGTTCAAATCTTAATATGGATTTGTCCCGTCTCAGAGAAGAGCTGAGTAAAATTGAAGCGTCTCTTTCTGCTGAGAGCGGTGAGGTGTCCGGCGCCCGGGACCAGTTGTTTGCGTACCAGAATACAATTGCTGAATTAAAGGAGGGACGTTCAGATTTAGTTGGGGAACAGGACCGGATGATTGAACGGAGTCGTTTCCGTACCACTGAAAATGAACGTCTGAACAGAAGAGTTGAACAGATTAAAAGTGAGCAGTATGACAAAGAGCAGCAATGCGCTCAGTATGAATCTCTGATGAAAACTCTCGAATCTCAGAAGTCAGCGGTGCAGGAACGGATTGCCCGGACAGAATCACTTCTCATGAAAAATCGTTCCGCACTGGAAAAAGTTCGGAGTGACATTCAGTCAAAAGAACGGGAAGTGATGCGTATGGAGGCGCAGCAGCAGGCGGCCGGAGGTGCAGGCGGTCGTGCTCTTGAGGCTATTCTTGGAATGGATGGAGTGTATGGCACTGTTGCACAACTGGGGAAGGCTCCTCCGGAGTATGCAACAGCACTTGATATTGCTGCCGGCGGGCGTCTCAATAATGTTGTTGTGGAGACGGATGCTGTTGCGTCCTCTGCAATTGCGTATCTTAAAGAAAATCGTTTGGGCAGGATGACTTTTTTGCCTTTAAATAAGCTGAAACGCTTTTCACTTCCGCCGTTAAAGGGTTCCTCTCCTGCGGTTATCGATTACGCTGAGAATCTTCTTGATTTTGATCCTCTCTTTGAACCGGTATTCCGGCAGGTCTTCTCCGGCACCGTGGTTGTCGACCGTCTTGAGAATGCACGAAGGATTCTGGGCACATACCGCATGGTTACCCTCGAGGGTGAACTGCTGGAAAAAGGAGGTGCCATGACTGGGGGGTCAATAAAACAGCGATCCGGAGGTTTTGGTGTTGCCGTTGGCGAGGAACTCCAAAAACTTGAAGCAGAACTTATGGGTCTGCGTTCTGAATTTCATGACCTTGAATCCGCGGTTGCAAGATATTCCGATGAAGCTGAGTCCGCACGCCGTGAGCGCAGTACAGCAGATGATGAACTTGCACGAAATCGCATGCTATATGATGAGTACAGAAACAGAATTTCGGCACTGGTGGATGAACTGAATGGGATCATCCAATCCCAGCAGGACCCGTCAGACTCGTCCGCAAATGGCGGCCGGGTTCTTGCCGATGTCGAGAACGATATTGAGAATATGAATGCCCGCATTTCTCAGGTAACAAGCGACATCGAGGAACTAAAAAAACGACTGGGCGCCACAAATATACCAGCGCTGTCAGAAAGCCGTGAACGCCTTTCACGGGAATGTTCAGATCTTGAGCGCCGTATTAAAAATAAGGAGGCTGACATCCATGATAAGCAGCTTGAGCGTCAGCATTTCAAGAATCGTCTGGAGGAATTTACCGGACAGCGTGAGACGATAGAAAAGCGAAATCAATGCATCGATGATGAAATTGCCAATGCGAATCTCAGTATTGAAGGTAAGAACGTTGAGATTACGTCACTCGAAGATCGGAAACAGTCATTTTCGACTCTCATAAGTGAGCTCCAAAAAGAGCATGATACGCTGACTGAATCTCTTCGTGATGTGGAACGGCAGATTCTGGGACTAGATGCCGAGATCGAAAAAATACAATTACAGATTGCATCTCTGAATGAACGCAGGCTCACGGTTCTTGAGGAAATTGAGAGTCTCAAAGAGGAGGTAGGTGATCGACAGACGGAAATGTCACTCCTTGAGATTGAAAAGGGCATTGAATCTGCGGAACGGGCAATAAAAAAGATTGGCGCGGTCAATATGCTTGCAATTGAAGAGTATGATCGTGTTGATACCCGTGTCACAGAGCGGACCGAGAAAAAAGAGGTGCTATCGAGTGAACGGACTCTGCTGATTGAGCGTATTGAGCATTATGGAAAGATGAAGTATGATGCGTTTATGGAGGCGTACACGGCAATCGATATCAACTTCAGAAGAATTTTTGCGGATTTGACGCGTGGGTCAGGTCAGCTTGTTCTCGATAATGAGGAGGATCCGTTTGCCGGGGGAATGACATTTGCTGTTCAGCCGCAGGGCAAAAAAGTTCATCTGCTGAGTTCTCTCTCCGGGGGGGAGAAATCACTCACATCACTTTCGTTTATATTTTCTATTCAGCAGTATATGCCTGCGCCATTTTATGCACTGGACGAAATTGATATGATGCTGGATGGGACGAATGTGGAACGCGTCTCTACGATGATTCAGGAATTATCGACCGGTGTGCAGTCGATATGTGTCTCCCTTCGAAAACCAACCATTGAACGGGCGGATCAAATTATTGGAGTGACTGCCCGTCCGGATAAATCGACGTATGTTACCGGTGTAAAAAGCAATGCTTGAAGAACCGGTTGAAATGCTTGTAGCGATGGCGGAGTCCGGGGAGATTGATCCCTGGAATATTGATATCGTCGAAGTTACGGATCGGTTTCTGGGTGAACTTAAGCGGATGAAGACGCTGGATCTCAGGATCTCCGGGCGAACCTTATTTTTTGCTTCGTTTCTTCTGAGAATGAAATCGGAGTATCTTGAAGAATCCGAAGATGATGAAGCTGTATTTATTGAAGAACCGTTTGATTCGCCGGATGATTTTGGGTATGATTTGGATTTTTCGTTTGATGTGTGTTCTGATCCCATTGCAAAACTCGAGCGGGAGATTAAACGAAGGGTTGGCAAAAAAGGGAAACGAAAAAGTCCGGTCACCTTATATGAGCTCATAAAGGAACTGAAAACAGCGGAAAAAATGGAGCGGAGGCGTGCGCGTAAAAAACGCACGTTTCCGGATGTCATCTTTGAAACCGCCGATATTGTTTCTGTTGCACATGAGGAAGATCTTCAGGATATGACGGTATCGGTGTTTTCCTGCTTTGAGGATATGGATGCAAATAATGAGCCCATTACGCTTTCATCTCTGAGTTCTGCAATGGATGCGGATTATCGTGATGTGTATCTTCCGTTACTATTCTTAATGATTGAAGGAAAGCTGATCTTATCGCAGGAAGAGTTTTTTGGGGATATCTATATTGAAAAATGGCGCGATAATGCATTTGATGATTAATTGTATCTCTGTTTTTTTGAATTAAGCATTATACGAGCACTTTGAAAATAATCATGATGCTCTGAACGGGAAGGATGAGCAGTTTTTTTCCTTGTCTTTGATTTGGGTGAGGGGGGAATGAAAATAGTTCTGAGAAATAGTTCACCGATTGTTAAGGAAAAAAGCTATGAACGGTATATCCGACCTCAATCATTGGATCTCTTTCTATAGGCGATATGCTCGAGTATCAGGACTGCCACGATGCCCACCACGAATCCGTTGGTGATGAGAGGGCGAACAATTGCAGGGAATGCCGCGGCCACTGTATCGGGAAGGAATGCCACTATGGTTCCGAGGAGAAGCGGGACTCCGATGATGAGTCCCTCGTCAAACGTTTTCACCGCGTTGTTCTCCTGCCCGAGCATGAGCCCTGCCGATATCTGTGCTACCATGACGAAGGCGAGGACCACACCAATGACGGGTCCGGGGATGCTGCTCAGGTAGCCGATGACAAGAGGGGACGTGGCTATGAGCATAAGTACCACGCCCATGGGAACGAGGGCGAACCGGGATGCGCATTTCGTGGCGGCTATGACGCCGGGGCTTAGAGAGAAGTTAACAGAACCTATCACTCCCGTGAGGCCTGCGAGGGCGTTGCCCAGGCCGGTGACGATCACCCCACGTTTCACGCGCTCGCCCATATTATCTGCTTTAAGAAGGCCACCTACTGACTGAATTGACCCTAGATCATTGATAGCGAGTGCAAGGAAACATATCAGGAATGCTGCAAGGACACCTATATCGGGCATGGCGAGCGGTCCGAGGAAGTCTGTGGGAAGCGCGAGTAACGCCGTGCCCTCTGGCGGCAGAGGAACTGCGCCGAAGATGGCGATGTATGCCACGCTGCCGATGATGATCCCCCAGAACGCCAGGGTCGATTTCCACATCCCTTTAAGGAATCCGTTCGCGATGAAGAGGATTAAAGTGAACGCGATGGCGAAGACGAAAGCGTGCGTCGACGGGACCATGCCTCCGCCGTCGATGATGAGGTCAAGGATTACGGGAGCCAGAGTGAATGCGATTAACAATAGTACGACGGTTATGACGCGAGGCGTGAAGAGACGTGCGAGATACTGGAAGAGACCCGCTGCTGCAATCCCTGCAAGGATGAGACCGCCGATTAGTAATGATGCGTTGATTGCGCCGAACCCCGCATCAAGGCTTGCTACAATGCCTATCAGGAGCACCGTTGCCGGACCGAGCACCAGGGGTAGTTTGTGACCGAGATACAATTGAACGATAAGGACCAAAGCAGTGATAAGAAAGAGTTTCTGAAGATAGGGGATGAATGGAGCTCCGGAGATGCCTGCGACCACTTTACCTATGATAAGAATAGCGGGCACACTCACTGCCAGCCACTGCAAGCTGAATATGAGAAGACCTGCTGGTTTCGGTTTGTCATCAATGCCGTAAATGAGCTTCATTATTATCATTCCTGACGAAATATCAGCCGGAGTGTGAGTTCAGAAAGAGGATTCTAAACCATATGGTAATTCTATTCTTATTTAACCATATGGTTGATCTAAGGGTACGTTAGCATCATGACAGGGAAGACCAGATCTTGATGGGAATCTTCAGGATGTGACGGTATCAGTGTATTCCTGCTTTGATGTTAACTTTGATGTTAATTTTGATGTTAACTTTAATTTTAAGGATGTCAAAATGAGCCGGTTACGCTTTCATCTCTGAGTTCTGCAATGGATGCGGATTATTGTGATGTGTATCTTTCATTATTATTCTTAATGATTAAAGGAAAGCTGATTATATCGCAGGAAGAATTTTTTGGGTTATCTATGTTTAAAAATGGCGCGCAAATACATTTAATGACTTATTTCGTCCTTTTTTTGTGAATAGAGTGATATTCGCAGACTTTAAAAATAACCCTACCATTCTGGACTGAAATGGTGTGCCGGTTTTTTTTCTTGTCTTTGATTTGGATGATCGTGTCAATGGAAACCTTAGTGAGATAATTTTCATATTTAACCATTTAATATTGAAATGGTGAATTATTTGACCTTTAATCAAAATATTCCTCGGCCTGATTTCCTTTTTTTATTGGTTGAGATTTAAAAATCTAATGAATAAGTTTATGCTTGTGGGGATACTATTTTGTTAGGTCGAATGACTGGGACAATCGGGGCCTGAGTGCCTTTGTTTGCTCCGCAGATATACAGATACGATAGGAACAGATGTTCCGTATCCGTCCGGTTTTTTCCGGCGGGTGTGGGGCATCACATCAGGACGAAATATTGAAATGCGAGGGTTTATATCCCTTTAACTCCAATATTGGAGTCCGAGATTTTGATGGAGAACCGAAATCGCTCAGATGGGAGTGTCGGTTCTGAC
>CAZBYH010000089.1:0-7351 GCA_964496155.1 uncultured Methanoculleus sp. | reverse complement strand
CAAAATGCCGCCGGGAGGCGATCATATACCAGCGGTACTCAGGAATGCACCTCTGTCGGGAACACTTCACTGAGAGCGTTGAGTCCCGGGTGAAACGGGAAATACGCAGAAACCGATGGGTGGAGCACGGTGATACGATAGGCGTTGCTCTCTCCGGCGGAAAGGATTCCACCTCTCTCCTGCATATTCTCACGAAAACCTTTGGCAATCGCCCGGACATCACCATCCTTGCTATCACCATCGACGAGGGCATCGCCGGTTACCGTACCCTGTCGGACATAAAGGGGATTGTCAAACGCTACGGGGTGCCCTGGCATACCACTTCCTTTGCTGAGGAATACGGCATCACGCTGGACGATATTGTGGCAGACCAGGGAGATGATCGGCGCTCCTGTTCATTCTGCGGTGTTTTACGTCGGCGGGTGCTAAATCGTATTGCGCGGGAAGCGGGGTGCACGAAACTTGCATTCGGATTTAATCTCGACGACGAGGCACAGTCCGTGATGATGAACGTTCTCCGGGGAGATACCGAACGCCTCACTATGCTGAAACGGGATAATCCGGGGATGATCCCACGGATACGTCCCTTTGCGACCATTCCTGAGCGTGAAGTCGCCCTCTACGCCCATCTGCATGTAGGCCCGCTTGCAGATAAGGGGTGTCCGTATGCCCACAATGCGCTCCGGGGAGATGTTCGCCGGCTCTTAAACGAGTATACCTGGCTGCACCCGGCCACGAAATACGCCGTACGGGGCCTCGGAGAAGACCTCCAGGGGCGGGGCGCGGGGCCTGCTGCACCCCCGGAGATCTGCCCAAGATGCGGAGAACCGGCATTTAGAACCTGCCGGACCTGCGCAATTCTCGATAATGTGAAGCGTGTGAGGGATAATGAAGCCCCATAGGAGTCTGAAATGAGAAAAATATGTGAGATAGGATGCGAATGCGAACGCATTGAACAGATGATACGCCACACGCTCTGGTCCTCAGGGGCCAAAGGATTTGTTGTGGGCATCAGCGGAGGTGTTGATTCAGCCCTTGCTGCGGCACTCTGTGCACGGGCGGTGGGCGGTGAACGAGTGCTGGGCATCGCCCTCCCGTCTTTGGTCACCCCGGAAGTCGACCTGAAAGACGGAGCAGACCTCTGCGCCGCATTTGACATCCCTTTCAAAACAATATCGATTGAACCGATGCTCACTGCATTCACCAGTATGAAGGATTTTGAAGAAAGTCCGTATCTGAGCGGCAACCTGATGGCCCGTATCCGCATGACGACACTCTATTACCATGCAAACCGTCTGCATTATCTCGTCTGCGGAACCTCAAACCGATCAGAATACCTTCTCGGCTACTCCACCAAACACGGCGACAATGCAGCCGACATCCAGCCGATTCTGCACTGCTACAAGACGCGAGTCTATGCCTTAGCAGAAGAGGTGAGCGTTCCAAAACCCATTATCAAAAAAGTCCCCTCAGCAGGACTCTGGCCGGGCCAGAGTGATGAGGCGGATATCGGATTTACCTATAAAGAGATCGACAGTGCACTCATTTCTCTCGAAGCGAACAACTGGATAGCGTCAAATGCACAGGAAGAACTCATCCTTAGGAAAGTGGAGGCATCCATGCACAAACGCTTGAGCCCGCCAAATCTGATGGGCATCCCGTAATCATCTATTTTAACGCGCGAAAGAGTGCCGCATAATCCCCGGGGTTATTCAGATAGCCAAGGAAATCACTGCCGATAAGGTCGTATATCTGCCTGCCATGGATGATGCCTGCTTCCGGAAATTCGGGGGCATCCCGTATCGAGAGAACACCTGCATCGGGATAGTGCGGGTTTTTCTTCCACCCCTCAACAAGATGGTAGTATGCCGCCCCACGATGTTCCTCATATGCCTCATATTCACTTGAAAATTCATCTGAGACCAGATTTACCATGCAAAGCTCAGTATCTGCCGAATTAATGGTGACATGTCCGTATCCCGGCGGGACGAGGACAGCATCGCCGGGCCCTGCCCGGATGACACACACATCGGTTGCATCCCGTGTCTGGAGCAGATATTCCGCCGTGCCTGAGATCACCTGATACAGCTCGGGATAGCCGGTACCGTCCGGTGCTGTCGGATGAAAATGGCCCTTGGTCTTTACAAATTCCCCGCATACAATCATCGGAGGAATGACCGTATAATCAAACCGCATCCTGTTGGCTGCCAGCCATTCCCGGTCCTTTGCCGTGCGGGCAAGATTCCGATACATAAAATAGAGGGGGCCAGAGGCGCTGCACTCTGCATCGGCAAGAACCGGACGCATCTGACCTATTGTTCGTATCTGCGGCTCGGGCAGATCAATATCCCGGTACAGTTCCATTATTGTTGTTTCTGTTTCCGCTGTTGATATAGATAGTACCCTGCACCAAGGATGATGAAGACCAGAACCGTGAGGACGATGGGGTTGGTGAGGAGGGTTCCAAGGCCACTTCTGCTCTGGATGGTCACTTCGGCTTTCATCGGATCTGATATAATACTGTTTTTCAGGGAGTCCTTGTAGCGTATCTCAGTATCCATTCCATAGTTCTTGATGGTGGCATCATCAGAGACATCGACCCGATAGTAGGCAGTTGCTGTCTCACCGGGTGCCATATCACCGAGATATGCCGTATCATCATTGCTGGTGAACGGGTCAACAGCACTGATGCGGGAGGTTGCATCATAGGCCATGGCACCGCCGGTGTTTTTATAGACCACTTCAATCGTGCCCTTCTCAGCCGGATACATCATAAATGCCTTAGAAACGACCTCAAAGATTATTTCTTTTCCAACAGGGACACCAATGGTCACCGGCTTTGAGGTGACTTTGTCTCCTTCGCTGTTCTCATAGGTGACAGCAATATTCATCGGATAGGATGAACCAGAAGCATCCTTTGATGCGGCAACCTTGAAATCCGCAGTCACCGTCTCACCGGGTGAAAACTCACCGATAAAGTAACTGCCGTCGGTCGGTTTGATCGGGCTTCCGGGGACAGATGAGATGACAAGTGTCGCCTGCTGTCCGGTGTCATGTCCATCATTTTTTACGGAAACGGTCAGATGGCTTTCTGTGCCGGCATTGAGTTCATCAACATCTGCGGAGAGTACCGTGACCTGCACATCCGGCTTGATGACAATCCTGAGGGGGAGTGTCTTTGTTACGGTCCGGTATTCATACTTCAGCGCGTCATTGCTGAACTCATTGATGAAATAAAGGTGTGTGTATTCCAGGGTGACAGGCAGAACATATGTCCCTGCGGGCGCACCATCATTGATTCGGACCTCAAATGCTGTCTGAACGCGTGCACCACCTCTGATGTCACCCACCAGCTGTGAGCTGGTCTTGACCGAGACCGGGGCATTCCCCGCACCGAGTGCTACGACCACATTTTTTGCGGTGTTCGGCCGATCCTCACGGGCCACATTCTGCGGATTCTGTGAGGAGAAGTCAATGGTCCCGATGTTCTCTACCTTTACCGGGATCGTTACCATGGTATCAGGATAGTATTCGTTGCTGCCCTCGATACTGACACGCAGATCCGGAGGTCCGGAGATCACTTTCTCTGCTGCCATCACCGGTGCGCAAAGGCACATGATGAGGGCAATTCCTATAATTGCTGTCCGCGAAATATTCATAATATCACTGTTGTTGTATTTGTAACAACATTTATCTGCATTCTCATTATATATTCCTATGCCAATGGCTAAGACCGCCCCCAACACCCCATTGATACAGGAACACCTGAAATCCCTCGGCCTGACAAAGTACGAGAGCCTCGTCTATATCGCACTTCTTCAGGTCGACGGCGCGACGGCAACGGAAATACACGAGATCTCCGGGGTGCCCCGGGCATCTGTCTATCCTGTTCTTGACAAGCTTAGTAAAAAACAACTGGTCAATATCTCCACCACATCCCCGAAACATTTTGCGCCAACCCCACCGGATGAGGCCATTGACGGGCTCATCGCGCACATCACACAACACTCTGCTGAGGTTAAAAAGGAGCTTTCAGCCATCTATGACGAACGGGTCAGCATGAACCGCACAGAGCGGCAGGAGATGATCTGGAACATCCATGGTGCAGAAAATGTAGGCAGCCGGACCGTTGACCTTATTCGGTCAGCAGAATCAGAAGTGGCCATATTAAGCGGCACCACCATCCTGACAAAACCCATTCAGGAGGCAATTAGCGCCCTTGGCCCAAAGATCACGGTGGAAATTGTCACCACAGGCGGCCAGAACAGGCGCGATATCCCTCCGAATGCACGGGAACTGGTGGTACAAGTGGTTCCCCATTCCGAAAATTTGCCGGTGGTCAAGAAGCCACCCTGCATCATCATCGCCGATCAAAAGCGTGTGCTGGCATTTGTAAGTGATGATTCCGACATCCCTACCGCACTCTATTCAGAATCTCCGGGATTTGTCAGTCTCTTTGCCGGATACTGGAGTTTTGTCAAAGGCATGGTCCCATTCTCCGGGAACGAAAAGGGATAGGACGGGTATGAAACCGGAAAGTTTGTTGTATCAAACATCCAACCATCTCCTTTAATGATTCCCCGAAGAGCTCAAGACGTTGTTCGATGGATATTCAAAGCCGCATCCTATGATGTGGATGACGGCGATGGGGCAATAGACCTCTCCGCATTTCGCGGTGAGGAGTGTATTGTGATCCTCTGTTCTGAAGATGCCAATGAAATACAGGAGTTTGACCACCTGAAATACCGAGTTAGCCTCGAATCCGGCCCTGTGCTCTGCACAAAACTTTTGATCTCGTTCAAACCACCAGTGCAGGTGCAGTCCTGTACTGTCTGGGGGGAAAAAGAGCTCACCGAAACCATGGCCCGTTCCGCGGGTTCCTATATTCGGGGAGATGTCGCAAGCCTTCCCCTCTCACCATCTGCCAGCACCACGGCACCCCGCGGAACGGTGTATGCATACAGAGAGCCCGAACCTAAACGTGATGAGCCCGGCCCGGAAATACCCCATCTGCCGGTGGCGATCACTGCCGCCCGGGCACAGGTTATCTCCGGAGTGAAGGGCACCGCCACCCTGCGGTTTATTCCCTACTGGTCATACCAGGCAGAGAGTCACGGAGAGAAGATCTACAAGAGCCACATCATCAGTTTTGAGCGGGAAGAGAATGGCGTTGTGAGTGCGGTGAATGGCCTGAAAGGAGACTTCAGCACAGATATCGCTGAGATAAAAGCAGTGCCCGGCGATGCAGATATTCTACCGGTCAAACTGACCAAAAGCGATATCTCAGAGCGTGTAGTTTCGGAACTTGTCGAAGAGCTCTCCCAGAGGGTGCGCATCAGTACGGCCGAGGGAGACACCGTCTCCTATGAAGACCGGGATTTCTCACCTGACCCACAGAATATCACCATATCTTCTGAGATCGTGTATGTGCCCGTCTGGCAGATTCGCGGCAACCGGATCGCTGAGGTGAACGCGTTCACCGGGGATCTCCTTGAAATGCCAATGGACGACGGCGTAGAAGTTCTCTAAAACGGAAAAGGAAAGTGGAGGAGAGGATGGTTGTAGTAGTCATTGGCGGAGGCCCTGCAGGACGAATTGCAGCGATGCGTCTTGCTACACACAGAAAAGAGGTCACCCTCTTTGACAGACGGCCGGAGGGGCTGGGTGGTCAGTGCCTCCACGAGGGCTGCATGGTCATCTGCGCCCAGAATGACGCGGCCCGTGCCTGTGAGGAGACACGAACACTGCACCGGCTCGGGATCACGGACACCGCACCCCGGATTGACTATGCCTGCCTGCAGGAGAAGATGGCAGGCGTCCAGAAGACGATTGCCGATGTCCTTGATGCCGAGACCAGAGAGGCAGGCGTCACCGTCGTCTCTGAAGACGCACGCGTAGAGGGAAAACGGGTCTATGCCGGCGGCAGGGAGTATGAACCGGATGCCATTTTGATTACCACCGGATCGGTTCCCCGCATCCCTGCCATTCCGGGGATAGGCCTTTCAGAGGTTTATACCGCCCATTCCCTTCCCCACCTCAGGCGTTCCCCCCGGCGGGTGGTGATCATCGGCAGTGGCGTGATCGCAGCTGAGTTTGCATACATCTTCCATGCCGCAGGAGCAGAGGTTGATGTCGTGGCCCGGAGCAGTCTTCTCCGGGAGTTCCCCGAACCGCTGGTAAAAGGTGCCAGAAAGGACCTTGCGGGCGTCCGTATCCACGAAGAGACAAAGACGGTTGCCATTGAAGATACCGGCTCAGGAACTGTCACCGGTGTGCGGGTCAGAACAGACGAGGGGGAAGAGGTCATTCCCTGTGACACCGTGCTCATTGCAGCAGGGCTTGTCCCCCGGACGGCAGGTATTTCCGGTATCAGTCTCGGCCCGGGTGGGGAAATTCAGGTGAACGAGCGAATGGAGACAAGTGTGCCCGGTGTTTATGCGGCAGGCGATGTGACGGGACCCCCGTATCTCACCCCCGTTGCACGGCGAGAAGGCCGGGCTGCAGCAGATGCTATTCTCGGGCTGCCCCTGAAGCCTGCACCAGCATGTATTCCGCAGACAATTCATCTGCGCCACGAACATTCCATTGCCATGCACCCGGATACAGAAATGAAGGGCATCATGATCCCCTCCCCGGCAGGACCGGGTTCATTCTGGCTGGTTCCTGACCGAAATACCGGCCGATCCCTTCTGATGACAGACACCACAACCGGACAGATAACCGGGTTTTATGAAGCGGCACCTCAGTCATCGTCTGCCGCAGGCTACCTGGCACACCTGATCAATACCAAGGTGAGCGTCGATGCAATGGACCTCTTTACTGAGGTGCACCCGTCGGCAGAAGGCGTTGCCTGGTTGATACGGCATTGTGCAGAAAAGCGCGAAGTGAGATAATTTTTTTAAAAAAATAGTGATCATTTCGTCTCTTTTACGACCCAGTCGTAGAAGAAGACGGCAATGAGTGCTCCCAGTATAGGACCGATGAAGTAGATAGGAAGGGCTCCTAACACATCAGGCCCACCCAAAAGCAGATCACCTATCGCAGGGCCAAAACTACGGGCAGGGTTCAGGGAAGAGCCCGTTACTCCGCCTAAGGTGGTGATGATGCCTGCCACCGCAAGGCCAATGGCGAGACCAGCAAATCCCGGTGGTGCTTTTTCATCGACCGCAACCCCCATGATCACCATCATCAGTACAAAGGTACCGATGGTTTCTGCAAGAATCGCCATCCCGAACGTGACGCCCCCCGCAGGCGCAGTAGCTCCAAGCCCTCCAATGGTAACAGCATCCATCCCTACCGAGAGGTAGAAAAAGATACTCCCCAGAAGAGCGCCCACCATCTGCGCAACGAT
>CAZBYH010000088.1:0-7411 GCA_964496155.1 uncultured Methanoculleus sp. | reverse complement strand
TGATTACGCATTTCATGTCTCAGGATACTCCTGTGTGTGCGGCACATTCCGGAAGAGGAGAGGGACGCCCCTCATGCCGGGCACCGCTAACTATGTAGATCCGTTTGTTATGGCGGAAATACATGATCATTTGCACTTCATTCCTGCCATTCGTTTGCATGCGTGAATCAGGTCAAAATTTCTTTCAGATTCAACGGCATGGTTGAATAATCAGTCAAATCGGGAATTCCCCCGCTTACAGGTTTCGTAGATTCTTGCGGAGATCGGCACTGAGGAGTTTGCGTTTTCCGCATGCCTCTTCTTCGTTACTATTATACTCACATAAGGTCAATATAAATCCGCACAGTTTTTGTGCCGAGATTGTCTAGTCCGGTAAGGCGGGGGCCTCGAAAGCCTCTGGTGTTCTGCACCGCGAGAGTTCAAATCTCTCTCTCGGCGTTTAGAAGCGTAATTCTTATCCTGTTTCAAAGAAATAGAACGAGCCAGTGCCGGAAAAAATTTGCATTTTGCCTTCTTACTGGCTAACGTTGTGGAAATTCCTGATCATTTTTCTTGACGATGCTAAGAAGCGGCCGAAATAATCCTGGCCGTATCCCATCTACGGATTCCGGTCCCTCCCTTCTGCTTCCATTCAGCCCGGCTTTTTTCAGACATACTGTCCGAAGATATAACTTTATAATTCCTGCCCAGTACAGTGACGTATGATCGGGCAACACCGGTCTGTGGCCCCTTTCAAGGGTGCATGAAAAAGAAAGAAGAGGTAAAGATATGCAGATTTTTACGGAAAATACCGACAGTTCGACGGGTTCATCCCTGTTGGGTGATTCACTGAATATCACCCCCGGGACACTTATCGTTGCTATACTAACACTTGTTATAGGATATATCATTGCAAAAGTCCTTGTCCGCTGGATGAAACGGATACTCAGAAAGCAGGGCCGCATGAATGTGATCGCGACAGGTCTCATTGAACGCATTACCTCCATTCTCCTCTACATTATCGTCGTTCTCATAGCAGTGAGTTTTCTGGGAGTGGATGTCAACGGCATCGTTTTAGGCCTTTCTGCGATTGTTGGCCTTGTCGTTGGCTTCGGGATGAAAGACACCATCGACAACTTCGCAGCAGGCATCTGGATTGCCTCGATGAACGTCTTTGATAAGGGAGAGGAGGTGACCATTGCAGGCCACTGGGGCTTTGTGCAGGAGATAGGGATCATGGCGACCCAGATTACTGCGGGCGGATCAAATATTATCACGATACCGAACGGAAAAGCCTGGAATGACTCAATCATCAACTATTCGAGAAATCCGGAACGCCGTATTGATCAGTCATTCGGGGTGAGTTATGAGTCTGATATGACTGAGGTGGTGCAGGTTGCGCTCTCTATTGCACGGAACCATCCAAAGGTGCTGGATACCCCTGAACCAAAAGTTGTCTTCTCTGAGATGGCAGACTACGCAGTGAAATTCACGCTTCGCTGCTGGACACAGACCCCTGACTATTATGGCACAAAGGCAGATCTCCTGCGTTCGCTGCATGCCGAGTTCATCAGAGCAGGTATTGAGATTCCCTACCCGCATGTGGATGTTGCGTTCAGAGATACGTATTCCGGGGAAGAAAAAGGCCCTGTGGTAGAAGTGAGGTGAAAGAAAAACAGGGAATGGTCAGTGACGAGGGCCTTACCTATCCCTCCTCCCCCCTTGCAAAGTACCTGAATGCGTTCACCTGGTGATGTGCATTCCCAGATGTTCTGACTCACGATGGAACCTGCATGCTGGATAATGCGATGCCTGATACTCCCTTTCCACATTTGTTTCAAATATGGTGAAATAACAACCATCATTTTCCGTTCTTGCTATACCTCTTAAAATATTATAAAGACATCAGGGGTGATTGCTCAGATATGACGGAAAAAAATCAGAAACCAAAGAAAAGTGGTTTTGTAGACAAACTAAAAAAGGCAGTGCTGGGGTGTGGTGGCGAGTGCGGTGAAGGATGCAGTGGCTGCTCCAGTGGAATCAGGATCGTTTCGATGAAGGATGTGGAGACAGACGAGAAGGAGTAAAGAGAATGCCATTTTCTCCCCTGAAATTGTATTTGAATGATATAAGAGGTCTGGAGCTATAGGCCCTATATCGTAGATGAACGGGTCACTACGGACTTCCGTGGTGATAGTATTTTGTTGGAATCAGGCCAGAAAATTACATTTTTAAGCGATACTTGTCCATAAAAACAGAATTATATGCATACATTGAGAATCAGCATTCGTAACGTTTCAATTCTGATGTAATTGACCGAAAATTACTGGATTTTTGAAGTTATGGATTGCATAAATTGTGTGTCTTATAATGTGGTATTCCGTGCAGAGAGAGGAAGCAAAGCTTGACAGGCCGTGCCAAAATGCTAATATAGTTGAAACATCCCAATACTGTTTGGTTTACAATACCAATAAAATACAATATTTTGTAAACCGCATGAGGCAAACCCCTGAGAGGAGTGAGATGTGAGAGAGTATGAGTATAGCCGAACGGATAAAATCAGCCCGTATAAGCGCTGCCCTGAGTCAGCAAAAGCTGGGTGAGGCAGTTGGTGTATCGAAGATGGCAATTTCGAAGTATGAACAGGGGAAAACCATCCCAAATTCCGGAATTCTGATCTGTATTGCAGAAGCACTGGATGTCCGAGTAGACTATTTCTTTCGTACACCCACTGTCACACTATCAGAACCACAGTACCGCTGCCGCAAAAAACTTTTGAAAAAGGATGAATATGCCATCCATGGAAAAATATCAGACTGGTTGGAACGATATTTGGAGGTTGAAATCATCACAGGAGTGCAGGCTCCCCTCAGTCTTCCGGACGAAGAGAACTGCAAAGCAGAAGGTTTGGAAGATGTGGAGAGGGTGGCCCAAATGGTGCGGAACGAGTGGGCACTGGGAATGGATCCAATTGAAAATCTGATGGATGTTCTTGAACAGCACGGCATCAAGATTGGTATTGTCGATGCACCGAATACCTTTGATGCACTCACATTTACCTATGATGATAGAATCCCGGTGATTGCTGTGAATAAAAACACAACCGGGGATCGTCAGCGCTTCAATTTAGCACATGAACTAGGTCACATGATTCTGCAGGTCGATGAGGCTCTTGATGAAGAAAATGCAGCAAATCGCTTTGCAGGAGCATTCCTTGTGCCAAAAGAGATGGCAATCATTGAACTGGGTGAGCGCCGAAATCGCATTTTCCTCCGGGAACTGTATGTTCTCAAGCACAAGTATGGTCTGAGTATGAAGGCTTGGATTCACCGAGCCTATGATCTGGGAATCATCTCAGAGAATCTGGCAAAGGCACTGTATATAGAGCTGAATAAGAACACAACGGAAAAACAGGAGATTGGCGAACAGGTCCGGTCGGAACTACCCACTCATATGCATCAGCTCATTTTCCGGGCGCTCGGCGACAAGAAAATTACCCCGTCGCGGGCTCGTGAACTTTTCGGCGGGCCGATACCGGTGGTGGAAACCGAGGAGTGAGGGGATAGATGGGAGGAATTATACCGGAATGCATTATCGATGCCAATGTAATTTTCGACGCAATAGCCGGAGATATCCTCTCGGAGATCTTTGAACTTGGATACTACATAATCACAACAGATTTCGTAATTAGTGAGATTAAATCCATCCCACGTTCTGAATTAATCACCTTTGGTCTTGTTATAAAGGACATGCCCGGCGAGCTTGTTGGCGAGATGTTAACCATGAGACAGAAACTTATCGAACTTTTCGTCGCTGATATATCTGTGCTCGTTCTGGAAAACCATGCCAACGCAATCCTCCTGTCAGGAGACGGGCACTTGCGAATGGCTGCAAAGAAGGGAGGAATCGCATGTCATGGAACACTGTGGCTCATGGATCAACTGGTTGAAAGAGAGGTTCTCATCCCGTATCGTGCAGCTGAATCACTTCAGTCCATGTGCGATAATAACCGATGGCTACCCGAAGAAGAATGCAGACAAAGAATCCGAAAATGGGGTATTGGAAATGCAAAAAAATAAGGCATTGTTCTCCACTTATACTGCAGAACTCATCAGCTTCACTGGGTAACAGAACGGTCGGTCAGACGGATACTGAAAGAAGGCCAGCTCATCCTGTGGAAAGGCAGTTTACCTATCTTTCATACATTCAAACTGTAACGAATTGCTACTACGAGAGACGAATAACATATGGGAAAAAATAGGTCATTCAATAAGGCCATACCGGTGAACGATCGCACCTGACCGGCACTTGCATCAGTAGCACTCATCGTGACATGCGCCATCATATGCGGTTGTGTAGCGTCTGATGAACAGAAAAACCCGTCAATACAACCCGTCCCTGTAGAGTGCGGGTGGGACCAGGCGGCAGTGGCAATCTTTGAATAATACACTCTCAGCAGTGTAAGCCAGGAAACAAACAATAGATTCAACGGTTCAATGGTATCTACGGAACCATCGATTCTGTACAATTTCAGGCGATAAAAGCTGGGAAAATCATCACCGTGGCTTCATTACTGGGGCAGGGGACTCCTTTTCTGAACACCGGCGTGGCTCTCTGGATGGGATAGTTCATACAAAACCCCTTATTGATGGGGAAAAAGAAGTAGGGAAAAAATAATGGGATCTACCATCCTGCGGGCTTCTCCCATAAGAAATCCCGTGAACTGGTCACTCCTCACGATCTACAATAAACGAGACCTTTACCACGGCGCGATACTCGACAATTTTGTCGCCCTCTACCTTTGCCGTACATCCTTTCAGGTAGAAACCTTTGATGTTATGGACGGATTTTGCTGCCTCTTTCACAGCGTTTCCGGCGGCCTCTTCCCATCCGTTCGGGGAACTACCGATCAGCTCAAGGACCTTTGCCACAGGGGGCACATTTGTTTCAGACATTTTTCTTTCCTCTAAGCACTCCCTTAGGGCACCCTTCCCAGATGAAAGTTGTGGAGAACCGCACACTTGGGTGATGGAAATGGGGCAAAGGACATGGGGCAAAGGACACGCACCAAAGAAGCGTCGGCAGAACCCCTCTCAGTACAGAAGCATGGCTTTGTACGGGCGTGTAAACGATACGTTTAATGGCGAAATTGGATGCTGGTTGCATTCAATCGTTTCAATCGATGCCGAATTTGCCGGCATTCGAATTTTCCGCAGTTTTCTCAAACAGCGAATCCATTTCACGCTCTTTTTCTTATCCGGCCACCTATCCTCCTGAAAGAGGAGAAAATCCCATGCAACCACACTGGAAAGAACGTATCAGCCTCCCCATCTACCCATGGGGCCGCAGCATCTTTGGAGACAGATGGGAGGACGTGGCCACATTCTGCCGGGAAGAAATGCTGGACGGCGTGGAACTCTATACCGGCTATGAGGATCTGTCCCCGTCAGATATACCCGCAGGGTTGGTGAAAAGCGTCCACCTCCCGTTTCACTTAGGTTGGCTGGAGATGATGGAGGACGAGCAGGGGAGAGAGCGAGACAGCGAGACCATGGCAAACCCCGGGCGAACGTGTGAGGGTAACATCGGTGGCAGCGGAGGTGCCGTCCGCTTTCAGGCGCCATTCTTTGCATACAGCACGCACCACGAGTACGTTGCCGCCCTGCGTCTCCAGCTCGAACGGGCCGCCCGCCTTCACGCAGGCTATGCGGTTTACCACATCGGCTATTATCACACGGCAGAGATGTTCACGCAAACGTATGCACGGGATGACCGGGACGTGCTTGCGCAGGCGGCAGTCTTTCTCAATGAACTGGTGGCTGAATTCCCCGGCAACGAACCACCGGTTACGCTCATGTTTGAGAACCTCTGGTATCCCGGCCTAACTTACACCGACCCGGATGCCTGCCTTGCCTTCATGGATCAATTGGAGTTCTCAAATTACGGGTTCCTTCTTGACACAGGACATCTCATGAACTGCATCACCACCTCTGACAGAGAAGAGGACTGCATTGCCACCGTCTGCGACTGCATCGAAACCCTGCCCAAAGAGGTGCTCAACCGAATTGATGTCGTCCACCTCCACTGGAGCGGCTCGCATTCTCTCAGGCAGGAACGCATCAAAAGGGGCATCCCCAACGGATATGATGGCATGCAGCGCCATGATCAGGGGATGTTTGAATACCAGCATGCCACCCTCACCGATCAGCACCGTCCCCTCTCTCTTCCGGAGGCACGGAGAATGGTGGAAATTGCCAACCCGTCGGTGGTCGTTCATGAATGCATCCCAAAGACACTGGATGACCTCAAGACGTTTCTTGCACTGCAGCGGGCTGCGCTAAATGGGGAATAACAACACCAAAAAAATACTAAAAATCACCTGTGTACCACATTAGGCGGCTAAAAATCCATATTTTCTCTAAAAAAATGTGGGTGGATTGTGTATTACCCTACACAGATGGCCGGGAGAAGTCCCGGTTCTGCACAATATCACCGGACGTAATCCCATAGAATTTTCGATAGAATTCCTGTTCCTCCTTTTTTAAATCAAAGGAAAATATCTCCGGGTGAATAGTATTTGCAATAAACATAAATCCAAGAATCCAGCGGGGGCTACCAAAATCCCATCCCGCAGGGACATTAAAGATAGTGCCTGTTCGTGTAGCCTCTGTCACAATGCCATGCGTAGCGCAGTAATGGATATAATCCGAGGCCGGGGAAGAAAGAAATCCGGATATAAACATATATTCAGGATTAAACAGATTGAGCTCGTCTGCCGGGATATTCACCCCGGGTTTTCCCTTCCGCTCTATACGTTTATTCACACAGGTGCCGCCTGCTGCTTCAACAAGATTGGTTTCAAACCGTTCAGCATTGAGGGCAAAGAGGGGATACCCCATTGAGTAGTAGACATCCGGGCGGCTTGTAGCCCGGGCACCGCCTTCGGTGATGATGTCTACCCGTTCCTGAATGTATGCAATAAGGGTGCGCCCCTCTTCTTGTCTGCCTGCACGCCGTGCAAGGTCTTCGATGAGCTCAATCCATGAAGCAATCTGCTGAATGCGTTCATGCATGCCTCGGATGAAATCCTCACGGATTATCTCACCGAGAACACCTCCCAGTTCTTCGTCATCCCTGACTCCAAGGGTGACAAGAATGGCATGGGCCATCTCAATCGCCCGTGTGGTGCGGTACCCGCCGAGCATGCCATATTCGGTATACTGTTCCTCTGTTATCGGCCCCCGGATGGGCGTCTGCCACCCGCAGGTGCATCTGCCGTCATCCTGAACGGAGACGGTTCTGGCTCCCATCGGGCCATAAAATTCCCGTGCAATAACGGTTTTTCCACACTCCGGACAGACGGTGTTGAGATACTCTGTTCCGGGTGAGTTAAAGAGATAGACATGGTTCAGCACCGCTCTGATGCGCTCAG
>CAZBYH010000087.1:0-7429 GCA_964496155.1 uncultured Methanoculleus sp. | reverse complement strand
AACAGATGCACAATTGCATTCATTAAGTTCAGGTAGGATGACTGCCGTTAAACCTGGATAACCTACACGTACGGTTACTAAATCTCCAGAATACAATTTAGATTGGTGAAGCAATTCATTACTTTCACAGGATATTTTTCTAACGCTCTTTGTGGATATATTAAATGCTTCAATATTTGCTCCAAATAAGAATGGAACCTCCCCGTTTTCATCGGTATATTTTGATGGGTTTATTACTAAACCAACGGATTGCTTTGGAGAGATTTTTTTCAATTTTTTAAAATCCCACCCTTCCGGAATATCCCCGATCCACTCAACCCCGGAATCCTTCATCGGTACATCAGGATTCAGACCCTTTGTCACCGCCTCGGTTATCACTGCCTGCCGGTATTCCTTCAGTTTATCAATGGTCGCCCGCTGGTTTTCGATTGCAGCGTCAATCGCGGCACATTTGTTGTCGAGGTATGAAGCGATGTAAGTTTGCTCATTTAGACATGGTAGAGCAACATATTCACTAGATAAAAATGCAGAAACATCAAAATTTTGGATGCCCGTTGTTTGCTTTACATATTGAATTGATAAATTTGTATTATATGTTGACGATAATATATATCCAATAAACATCGGGTGATGATGTTTACTTACCCTAAGTCTTTCAATAAAATTTGCATAAATTGCAGGGAATTTTTCAAGAAAAATTACAGCACGTCCTACAGGAGTAAATTCTCCCCCACCTGATTTTTCAACAAGAATATCCCCCGTTTTCAAAATTAATTTGTCAATAACGTTTTTTGGATAATTTCTTTTAGTATAATCTAATTTTTTGGAAATACTTAAGCATGAATAATTAAAATCTGCAACTCTAATGCAAATAAAGTCATTATCATCACCTTTTATTTCTTCTCCCCATGCACCTCCACTTCTTTCAGAAAATATCCGTTTAAATACAATTAGATCCCACCCCACTGGAATATCCCCGATCCACTCAACACCGGAATCCTTCATCGCCCTCATCGAATGCAACCCCACATCTGCCAGAGATTAGAAACCCTATTCTCCATCATTTCCGAAATATCTCCGCAAGACTCCCATCAAGTTCCTCTTCCAGCGCGAGAATCTCTTCCTGTATCTCCCCACTCGGCCGTGGCGCCGTGTAGGTATAGAAATACCGGGTAAAGGAGATCTCATACCCCACCTTGGTCTTTGCCTCGTCAATCCATGCGTCCGGGGCAAACGGCAAAACTTCCCGTGCAAAATACGCATTAATGTCCTCGGTCAGAGGGATGTTCTCGGTGTCACGCAGTTTTGGATCGGCTTTCGGCTTTCCTTTTGAGAGGACGGGCTTCCCGTTCTTGTCCAGAATGGGCCGTTCAACCGTGATCTTATGATACCCGAAATCCTCGTTATTGAAGATCTTACAGACATCATTCTCCTGAAAATCACCATATATCCGGGTTATTTCTGCAATCTGTTCCGCTGAGATATCATTTCGTTTATTCCCCAGAGACTTCCTGCGTTTCTCAAACATCAGGTTTGCATTGATGAGCTGCACCTTGCCTCTCCGTATCGCTGGTTTCTTGTTCGAGAGCACCCAGATGTAGGTCGCAATCCCCGTATTGTAAAAGATATCATTCGGGAGGGCAACAATCGCATCCAAGAGGTCATGCTCCAGAATATATCTCCGTATCTCAGACGGCCCGGAACCCGCATCGCCCGTAAAAAGCGGCGACCCGTTGTGAATAATCGCCACCCGTGAACCCGCATCCTTCATCTTTGATATCGCAGTCAGTAAAAAGAGCATCTGACTGTCGCTTATTGAAGGTAGCCCCGGCCCAAACCGCCCGGCAAGCCCCAGTTTTGCTTCCTGTTCAACCACCGTTCTCTCGTTCTTCCATTCCCTTCCGAACGGCGGATTCGAGAGGATATAGTCAAACTGCATATCAGCGCACTGATCACGTGAAAGCGTGTTGTCGTTTTTGATCTGCTCCGCGTTCTCCCCTTTGATCAGCATATCCGCCTTGCAGATAGCAAAGGTCTGATCGTTTAACTCCTGACCAAATCCAATAAGACTTGCACCTGAATTCATGGTATGCAGATACTCTGACGCAACCGAGAGCATCCCGCCGGTACCGCAGGCCGGGTCATACAGCGTCTTTGTGATCTTAACGCCGGACAGAATATCATGGTCATCAATAAACAGAATATTTACCATGAGTTCAATGACTTCCCGCGGAGTGTAGTGCTGGCCTGCATCCTCATTGTGCGACTCGGAAAACTTGCGGACAATCTCTTCAAAGATGTATCCCATCTCAAGATTTGAGATATGCGCCGGGTGCAGGTCTGCCTTGGGTGTGGTAAACTCCTTTAAGACATTATACAGAATGCCCTTTTTTGCCATCGTGGTAATATGGGCATCAAATTTAAACTTCTCAATAATATCCTGCACATTCGGCGAAAAGCCATGCAGATAATTCCGGAAGTTTGCCTCGATATTGTCCGGGTCGTCTAAGAGTTTTGGGAAGGTGAATTTGCTGGTATTGTAAAATGAGTACCCGGATGCCTTCTTGAGAAAGATGTCCTTCATTGCAACCGCGTTCATCTCATCGTTTTTCGCAAGCACTGCATCTTTTGTGTCTGCAAGCACGCAGTCAAACCGCCTGATAACCGTCAGGGGAAGAATCACTTCTCCATATTCATGAGGTTTGTAGGTGCCGGTTAATTTGTCTGCAATGGACCAGATAAGGTTCGCTTTTTCACTGATATTTGAACTTAGATTACTCATATTGACCATGTACCCGCAATTATTTCGTATTTTAACTGTTCGCTGAGAATGGATATAGGGTATTGCATCCGGATGAAGCACTCCAATATGGATGCGGCAGAATGACCTAAACGATTCCGAAAGAGATGGAGGATCAGGTATCCCAGCCTCTCGTGATCCGTTCTTACCCTCACCTCTCGTGATCCGTTCTCACCCCACCCCTTTTGCCCGGTTCCACTCCCGAACCAGACAGGCATAACACCCTTCACAGACACTCGCCCGCAGACTCTCTGAGTGATGCACCAACGTCCTTTCGACCAAAAGTTACAAAACTATAACTATTTACAATCATTACAATAATACCATGAGTCTTTCAAAAAGAATTCCCGTCACTGAACAGGTCTGGAAAGAGCTTGCTGAGATGAAAAAGGCAGGCCAGACGTATAATGATCTTCTCGCAGAGATGATTGAGTTACGCAAGAAACGCCGCCTTGTGGAAGACGTAACCCGTTCTCTCCAAGAAGATGACTTTGTCCCCCTTTCGGAGATTCACGTGTGAATTTCCAGATTGTCGTCAAAAAAAAGTCGATGGATGCCATCAACGAACTGCCGGAAAAGTCCCGGAGATTTATTTTTGATGCAATCAAAAGCCTTGAAGAGAATCCCTGGCCCGGTACTGATGGCGACAAAGAGAAACTCCACCTTGCAGATACCGTGGATATTTACCGTCTTCATATCGGGAGAAGCTACACGGTGTTGTATACGATTGATAAGGAAGAACATCTCATCCGAGTCCATGACGTGATGACAATCGAACAGGCACATAAAAAATATGGCCGATGGTAATCCCCGTATATCATATCAGCAGAATAGGGGGAAATCCCAAAAAAACACCTGATTCAGTCGGGATTACAATTGCCGGTACATGTTCTTCCGGTGATGGCTGCCAAATATATTTTTTATCTTTCCGTTCTCACCCCACCCCTTTTGCCCGGTTCCACTCCCGAATCAGACGGGCATAACACCCTTCACAGACACTCGCCCGCTGCCCTTTGGATTGATACACCGCTGCCCTTTGGATTGATACACCGCTGCCCTTTGGATTGATACACCGCCGCCCCATTCCCACAGAGCGTGCAGTGCCCCAGAGAAACAGGTGATCGTTCAAAGTCACGGTGATCGAGAATGCCGGGTAACGGTGGAGTGCCCCCGGTTCCCGTTGTTGTTTGCATGTTTGCATAGCTTTGCATAGCTTTGCAATCAGGTTTGCAAAGCTGTATTAGCATATTTGAGTCCGAATCATCAATCAGACTCTTAATTACCGAATCCTGAGGTAGCTTTGCAATGTTGCACGGATCACATACACAACCACCCTCGCAGGGTGCCATATCTGGATTGCTGTATGATCCCTGCAAAGTACGCAAAGTACTATTAATTTCTGTACATCTATCTATTTTAGTGTCTTTATTCGTAATATTACGGGTAATTTCTCCGTTGTTTAGCTTTGCAATATGTGCCTTTTTTGTACGCAAAGCTGTTGCAAAGTTGCAAACATCCCCTCCCGTATCCGCACCGTCACCGTCATCATTGCCGGTGTCGTTTGGGTCATTATTTTCCTTTTCATCAAGCCAGACATCGGCCTGTGCAGACCATCTTCGGTAGTGCATAAGATCAAAGGAGAAGTAGTGTTTTCGCTGCCGCCCCTCAATTCCACAGAATGCCTCTGCGACCGTGGCATCGATGAGGCTGATTGCGGGACACTTGTCGAGAATACCCTGGTAACGTATCTTGTTTACTGAGTATCCGTGCAAAAGACGATAGGCCTGGTAATAGGAAAGACCAAGAGTGTCCTGAAGGGTCTGGATAGTAAACACCTCCAGATTCATCTTCGCAATAGAAGCAAGAGCGGCCGCTTCGTTTTTGGTCAGTTTCGTCTCCTGACCGCCACCTTCGCCGTTGATGGCACAAAAAAGGGTCCGGGCATACGCAAAGTCCTCCTGGGTGGCAATAATCGCCCCGTCCTCGTCTGTTTTTCGCTGGAGGAAATAAAGCAGAGCGTGACATTTCATGAGATCAAAGAGCATCGCCGGGTTGCGACGGTTCTGAATAGCAGAAAAACAGATGCGCTCTGCGAATGGGATTTTTACCTGCCTGACCGCACTTTTGAGTATCTCCCACATTGCCCGGCAGATGAGCACATCCATGTCTTCTGTCGGGGAGAAAAGAACACCGGCTTCAGACTTTTTGAGATGGTCAAGCACCGCCTGATCCTGTTTCTTTGAGTCATCAATCCAGACGGTGAGCATGCGGTTCATGACCTGATCGTCACCGATGCTCTCAACCTTTGCGAGCCACCAGACACAGCGTTCCGGGATGGTGCATAGCCTGAGTTGTCGTTCACGGGTCAGGGTTCGGTGCTCGATGGGTTCACGGAAGTTTGCCGTGGCAGACTTCAGCAGTTCCTGCATATCGTCTGATAAGCTGAAGTCATCAAAGAGAAGCACGGTTCCTGGTTTGAGGGATTCGTGATAGAAGAGCGCCTTGTCTGAGACCGTCCCCTTGAGCCGGTAGTCTTCCGGCAAGAGGCGAACCATGGCATTACAGGCGTGTGTCTTGCCCTTGCCGGAGTTTCCCGAGAGGGCCACGTGGAGTCCGGCAGTGTTCTCCACCGATTGAGAGGCAACAGACATGATCAGACACTCTGCCACTGCCCCGTCACCGACATGGTCGCGGTGGAAGACATCGAGGAGAAAGGCGAGGGGACTCCCATGTTCGAGGATCTCCATTGCTTTTTTGTGGTCTTCCTCTTGATCCGGTGAGGCGTCTGAGAGAAAAAGAGGGGTGGGAGAACCCTTCGACGGTTTGTCTGAACGGGGGCAAGGATTCTGCTCGGGTGGTTTCGTTTCACTTTTTTCTCTCATCAGAGCCCGTTCCGGTTCATACATGGCACGAAGTTCCCCCCACCGCTGCGTCCCACCACCACAGGAATTGTGGTGGCATCCCGCAAAGATTGCCCCATTGATGAACTGGATGGCAAACGCTCCGTCGGTATGGGCGGTGGAGAACGGACATTCAGCGAGGGCGTAGAGCGTGCCCCCCTGCCAGGGTCGTTCGGTTCGTGTGACGATATTGTGGGTATCGAGCCACCGTTTAAGGTCAAACGATCCGCGGCGCCTGCCCTGATCTGCTGCGGGGGCAGACCGGGGAATACCATCGGCCAGTTTCCTGAGCACGGCCTCTGGCACGATTTCGGATTTATCTGGTGCAGAGAGAATGCGTGCCGTCCGGTGGGGGCGTTCCGGGGTATTGTCACCCTTGCAGGCGGTTGTCCCGTAGCATTTCCAGATACGGGCCGCGTTGAAGTTTGCCGTGTCGCAGTGGACAATATCGTCTGAGAATACGGCATCAAGCACTGTGAGACAGTCTTTGATGAGCCGGAGGGATTCGCCGTCGTTTGAAAGATCAATGCGATAGAGCAGATGTGCACCGTTGCCTGAATCTGCGATAATGGGTGCAGGAAAGCCTCTCTCGGCAAGCCAGACGGCGATTTCGTTTGCCTTGTCGAGGGCGGCGGTATGTTCTTCATCATTGGATGATACTCCGCTCGGTCGCACCGGGTCGAGGTCGATGGGAAGCCACCGGCGGCGAATGATGTCTGCGTCAGCGGTGGTGGAGTCTGTTTTTGAGAGTCGTTGTTTGACGCGGTTTGCCCGCCGGGAAAGGAGGGCCGGGTTCACCTCATTTAAGGTGACATAGACGCCGTGTATTTCTTTGAAAGTGTCGAGCGCCGTTGCACGCTCTGCAAGGGCTGCAAAGTCGGTGAAGTAACCGCTGTGAACCCCACCGTCCCCCAAAGCCCGGAGTTCGACAACGTTACCTGCCAAAAAAAGGTGAGAGAGAGCCTTCTGGATCTCATCCGTATCTGCGGTCATGCGAGGCCCACCGCGAAGTCAGGCATCACCGGGAAGAGAGGAGCAGAGACCGCCTCACCACGGGCCACCTGCTGGAAACTTGCAAACGGGATTGCAAAGTAGCCTGCCCGCGTTACGACAAGAACCGCACGGCCGGAGGCATGGACAACAATATGCCCATCGATGACCGATGTGACCATGACTGCGCCACCAGGGCAAACGGTCTCCTCAGTTCGCGAGAGGGGAACACTCTGCCCGTAGAACAGGAGCGTGTGGATGGTGTCCCGGGTGAGCCGGTAGGACTCCTCTGCGATAGAAAGAAAGAGGGTGCCTCCTCTTCCCAGTGCCAGAGTGCCGGTTTCATTCTGCATCGCACTCACCCCGATTCAGGTTTTGTTTTGTTTTCTCGGTCTTGGTGAGCGTGATTGCATAGATATGCTGCCCGGTCCGGCGAACGCTGATCTCTGAGATATCCCCGCCGTGGGCATGAATTTCTGCGGATAGTGTCTGAGGAATGAGATAGAGAGGAACAGAACCCGCAGCGATAGATGTGCGTGCAGGGGTCGCAGATTTTATCATTGTTGCCGCCGATTTTTTATCGGCAGTTCCAATCAAACCTATGTTGTCGCATGGATTTTTTGAGGGGCTGCCGTTTATTGGTCGTGTGGGTTGCATGTCTGCACCTCCCTGTTGGGTAGTATTGGTCGGGTCTTTCCTTCTGCGATACCGTTCTTCCGGACGAGCGTAGCGTGCTGTT
>CAZBYH010000086.1:0-7438 GCA_964496155.1 uncultured Methanoculleus sp. | reverse complement strand
TTTAGCCGAAGAGAGCGCCGAGACCGGCCATGCCGCCCTCTTCGTCCTCTTCTTCCTCTTCCTCAACTACTTCTTCTACCGCTGCTGCAACTGCTGCTGCAGGTGCTGCTGCAACTGCCACAGGTGCTGCTGCTGCCTTTGCGACAGCTTCTGCAATATCGACACCATCAAGTGCTGCGATGAGTGCCTTTACACGGGAGTTCTCAACTTCGATACCGGCTGCTGTCAGAACTGCACTGACTGCTTCCTCAGTTACGTCTTTTCCTGCGTTGTGCAGAACAAGCGCTGCGTAGATGTATTCCATTTCTTATTTACCTCAAAAATATTATTATTCGGTCATCCCTTCCAGGGCCTTTGCCTGAAGTGATGCACGTCCGATAATCAGTTCAACAATGTCTTTCGTGTATATTGCGGCCTCAACACCAAGACTGCGAGACTCACTTGCAGCCTTTGTAATGATAGGCACAATCGACTGTGCAGTCGGATAGGCTGCGAATACAGCAAGATTGAATGCCTGCTGGGCTGCCAGAACCACATTGTTGTAATATTCAGTCTCATCGATTGCCAGCGTAGACGGCTCATAGAATGCGCCATCGTAGAAGGCCACCTGAAGACTCAGACCGACGTCAATCGGGCGGATGTCAAGTTTGGACAGAACATCAGCCTGCTTTGCGGTGATCACATCACCTGCTTTGACGAAGACCTTCCTCTCGCGGATGACAACCTTTCCACCTTCAATTGCGGCAGGAAGACCTGCCTGCTGGAATGTTCCAACGATCGGGCCCGGCTTAAAGCCAGTTGGACCCTTCTCAACGACAATGTCTTCAGGGGCAACGTCGCCGGGGCGGGCTGCCATCTTGGTCATCGTCTGCTGGAGCTTCCGGTAGAGCTGGAAGGGGTTGTCGTTCGTGTATATCAGTGCACTGTGCCCGTCAATGTACGAGTTAACGCCGTCAATCGGCGCACCCATCGATGTAAAGGCGTGCTCGATAAGAGTATTTCGTGACATACGCAGGACAGCCTTGCCCTGAAGGTCACGGCGCATCTCCTGCATCTGCTTTGCGGGGATCCCATGCAGGTCTACAAGACCAGTAAGGGAATATTCCCCGGCAAGCGAAATAATCTGTTCGATTTCATCCTGTTTCCACTGAGGCAGATTCGTCGTATATAATGCCATTATATAATCCTCACTGCCGGACCCATGGATGTCTTTACATACACTGACCGGATATTCAACGCACCGCTTTCCAGTGATCCCTCAACCCTGTGTAGTACCGCTTCGATGTTTTCTGCAAGCGCATCTGCGTCCATACCAGCATTGCCAACCTTCACATGGAAAGTGGTTTTGTCCTTTGAACGGAACTTAACAGATTTGCGCAGACGTTCGACCATGGGGCCGACATCCATCGTTGGCGGAACAGGGGTGGGCATCTTACCGCGGGGACCGAGGCGTGTACCGAGCCAGCGGCCAACAAGTGGCATGACAGCGGTTTCTGCAAGGAAGAACCGGTACTCGTCCGCAAATATGCGAGCTTCACGAGGTTCCCCTCCCAGACGCTCGATCTCTTCAGGTCCGATGATGAGGTCTACACCTGCAGCTTTCGCCTGAGTGGTGATATCTCCTTTTCCAAGCACACAGATCTTTTGGGGCTGACCTATGCCATTGGGCAGAATCATCGTCTCATCAATACGGTTTTTAGGCTGCGACATGTCGATATTCCGGAGATTCACTGAAATTTCAATGCTCTCCTTGAACTTACGATCAGGTGCTGCCTCCATTGCCGCTTTCACGGCATCCAGGATCTGGACCCTATCAACCATTCATTTTCTCCATAGTTCAACGACCCGGAATCCGGATCTTCTATAGGTTTTCATAGTCTATTCCGTGAGAATGCTGTCGTATTCGCCTGCATTAATCTTCGGGAATATATCCTTTGGATTCATTCCCTCGACGGTGACACCGACACTCACACATGTCCCGATAACCTCTTTTACGCGGTTTTTCAGGGTGTATGAGATCATGTCATCAGCCTTCATACGGGCGATGCGAACAGCAGCCTCGAGCGGAAGGTCTCCTACCTTCTGGACATCAGGTTCACCTGAACCCTTTGTCAGACCGACCTCTTTCATGATGAGGGCAGTGGTTGGAGGGACACCTACGGTAACGGTGAAGTTCTTTTTGTCGTCAACAGTAACGGTTACAGGAACCTGCATACCGTTAAATCCAGACGTCTTGGTGTTGATCTCATCAACAACCGCCTTCACGTTAATTCCGAGAGGTCCCAGAGCAGGCCCTAATGGAGGACCTGCTGTTGCCTTTCCGCCGGGTACCAATACCTCGACTACTTCTCCCATTGTAATATCACCAAGCTTCGATGCACCTGTAGACAAGTAACACTCAGCGTGGGTCATTACAGGTCAACACACAACCACTTAAAACTACGGGCAAACCGGGAAAAATGAGAGGGCCCTAATCCTCAGGCGCCTTCTCGATGACGCGGACATTATCCCCGCGTACAGTAATAGGGATGGGAACCATCGATTCATACAATTCAAGCGTAACTTCTTCTTTTCCTGCGTCAACGCGCCTGACAACAGCTTTTTCGCCTTTAAACGGTCCAGCAATAAGCTCGACAATGGTGCCTTCTTCAATGCCACTTACTGCGGGTTTCGGTTCAAGGAAATGCTCAATTTCACTGAACTCAGTTTCGCCCTTCACCACTGCACGCGCATTGGGAATCAGGCGGACCAGCTGCTCCATCCGGGCATACTCATCCGGTGTTTCAATGAAGACATATCCACGCACCTCATCCGGGGCCATAAGTGCGGTGATGACAAACTCGTCATGGTCTTCAAGAACCTTGACTATGTCATCAACAACTTTCCGCTCTTTATTGGCCGTCGTCTTAAGCGCGTAAATCTTGTTTCCGAACTCACTGCTCATGGTTATCACAGGGGAGCAAATTCCATCAGTTTGTATACAATAAACCCGAGCATACCGATGATCAGGATACCTATTGCGGCAACAATGGCGATTTTATTAAATTCCTCACGGGTGGGAGTCCGGGCAAGTTTCAGGACACGCCAGTATTTTTTGAATATTTCTTCATTTATCGTTTTTAGATCAGCCATTCACAGTCACCTGAGAAAATCAATATCAAATTCTTTTGAGCGTTCCTTTGACGAGAACCTCTCATTACGTCCATATATCTGGGGAGAATTCACTCCCGTTACGACAAGCATTGTGCGCATCCGGCCCTGCATTTCGGGATCAATCTGAGCGCCCCATATAATCCGGGCCTCCGGGTCAATGCGCTCGTAGACTTCCTTAACTACCCCTTCTGCTTCTGCCATCGTCATGTCAGGGCCGCCGACCACATTGACAAGGGCAGCGGTTGCACCAGATATGTCAACATCAAGGAGAGGCGAACGCAGGGCCTTCTTTACGGAGTCTGCAGCCTTGTCTTCACTGTCACTCTCACCCATACCGATCATCGCCACACCGCCGCGCTCCATAACGGTCCGGACATCAGCAAAGTCGAGGTTCACGAGACCGGGCTGGGTGATCAGCTCAGTGATACCTTTTACTGCACGCATTAAGACTTCGTCAGATACCTTAAAGGCTGCGTGTAGGGGGAGGCGCGGGACAACCTCAAGGAGGCGGTCATTCGGCACGACAATGACGGTATCGGCAACGTCACGGAGACGTTCCAGACCCGCTTCAGCGTTTTCCATCCGGATTGCCCCTTCTGCGGTGAAGGGGAGTGTGACAACAGCGATCGTCAGTGCACCCGTATCACGGGCAGCTTTTGCAATCACGGGCGCAGAACCGGTACCGGTGCCGCCACCAAGTCCTGCAGTGATAAAGACCATATCACAGTCAACCAACGACTTGTTGATCTCCTCAATGGTCTCAAGGGCGGCCTCTTCTCCGACCTGAGGAACTGAACCGGCACCAAGGCCCCGGGTGCGCTTGCGGCCAATGAGAATTCTTGTGTCAGCTTTTGTGCGGATCAGGTGCTGAGCATCAGTATTCAATGCAATAAGATTTGCACCATGGATACCTTCTTCGGCCATCCGTGACATCGTGTTCGAACCGCCACCGCCACACCCGATGACCGCGATCCGTGTCCGTAGCTCTTTGAGAATCTCCTCAAGCTCCAGATCTCGTTCGTTGGACGCGTCAACGATGTATCCAGACTCCTCATTAGTCCGTTTTATTGCCTCTTCTACGATTGATCTCATAGGTAATTCTCCAATCCCGGGACGTGGATCACCCGTTCAGTCACGAAAGAGACCATATTCGGCGTAATTATTGTGCCGTCAATCTCAATCTCCTGTCCTGCCGCCAGTCTGCCAAAAAGCGGTCCTTTCGGAACCCCCAGAGTGCATGCTTTTTCCGGGTCAAAACTCACTTTTTGGATGATAATGCTATTATCGCTGGCTTGGGCAGATCCATCGCTGGTTATGATTTTGACGCATGATGATATTAAAAGATGCAGTATTTGTGATTCATACTCCCCAAAGGTAAGGAAAAATGGCAGAGGTGCGCCCCCTGATGACACGAGCGCAGCAACAGGCATTTTTTCAACAGAACGCCAGAATTTCTGTTCATCCTGTTTCAGTGTTTCCTGAAATAACTCGTTCGGGATGCAAACGATTACCGGTTCACCATCCCCGGAAAGGGCCATCAGCCTGAGGGATCCATTGGGCGTTTCTGCCTGCGCCATCTTTCGCATCCTGAGATAGAGAGAAAGAGAAAGGGCCCCAATCATACGCAGTTCGCTCTCAGAAACCCGGGGAATGCCGCATTCATGGATGATGCCGGATATCTGTTCCACAACATCTTTCCCAAGGGCTTTTCGATCAATATAGGCCGCTTGGGCACCGGTCAGTTCCGCCATCTGACGAACCATTGCGGCATCCATGCCCGCCACCTCCCGCGTGTGCGCAATGTGGCCCCATGCCACCCTGCCCGAGAGAGCGATATCCGTTTCACGCGCTGCATAGTGATTGCCTCCGAAGCCGATGAGGGGTATGACAGACCCCGATCCCGTAGTGAGGACATGAACAAGGGCATCGGCAACCGCCGCCCCGCAGGCAGGGTCAGTCCATTCTGCCTCAGTACTCCCGATTTCAATAAAAAATGACGGGGTCGTAAGCCCGGTCGGACCATGGTGCGTCACTTCATAGGAGACACGAAATCCCTCAGGGGCACGAGGAACAAGGGCACATAATGCCGCATGCATCCACGCAGGAGCAGCGCGAGAAAGCTTCCGGGGTTCCCCGCCAAGCGCCGCATCACCGTAATTTCCGGTGACATGCACCGTCAGGACAGGAACGGGATTTTTCGAGGTGTGCCGGGAGAGAAAGATGATCAGATCCGCTTTGGCCCGTTCGTCCAGATGCTCTTCATAGATCAGACGGCCCGGCGCGGTCATAAACCGGAGAGAGTGCCCTGCCCAGTGGCACTCCTCACCGTCACGCCCTGCTGCACCGACACAGGGAGCGAGATGTGCTGCGATATTGCATCCCGCCGGATCCAGTGCTGAGTGGATGAGGGCGATCTTCATCGGTACCTCCCATTGACCGCATCATTCCCTGCTGCATCAACAGCCAGGCGAACCGCTTCATCTGCACTTTCGCAGGCCACCACACCGGGAATATCCCAGCTATGGATGCCAAAGACCGGCCGCCCCAGTTTCAGAGCCATCGCAATCTCAGATAGCGTGCCATATGCACCGCCCACCGCAATGACCACCTCTGCTGCTGAGACTAAAACGGCATTTTGGCCCATTCCAAGGGCGGTGGGTATGGTGATTGTACAAAACGGATTCGCCTCAGCGAGATCCCTGGGAAGAATACCGACGGTCACACCACCGGCACCGGCGGCACCCCGACAGGCGGCCTCCATCACGCCGCCGCGGCCGCCGCACAAAAGGACAGCGCCTGCTTTGGCAATCAACCTCCCAACATCTTCTGCCACGCGTTCTTCCCGGGCATCAGAGGATGCAGAACCGAGGACTGCAATCTGAAGGGAGCGCAAATCATTCATCTCTCATGATCTCCTGAATATCTCGTACACATGTACATCCACACAAATACCTATCTTTCTGCAGATACAAAACCTCTGGACATATAGTCTGAGGAATTTTTGTATGAGAGAGGTCACGAGCAGTTTTAACGCAGAGGAGGTGGAGGCCACAGTCCGCTCCTTCTGGGATACCGACAATATTTACGCACAGGTTAAGGCACAACATGCGGGCAGCCCACCCTGGTTTTTTGTGGACGGCCCTCCGTACACCACCGGCCACATCCATCTCGGCACGGCGTGGAATAAAATAATCAAGGATTCGATTCTGCGATTCCGTCGCATGCAGGGTTATGATGTCATCGACCGTGCAGGCTATGACATGCACGGCCTCCCCATCGAGGTGAAAGTAGAACAAGAACTCGGCTTCTCTTCCAAAAAGGACATTGAGACCTACGGCATCGAACGCTTCATCGAGAAGTGTAAGGATTTTGCCATCACCCACAAGGAAATAATGTCGGATCAGTTCCGCAGTCTGGGTATCTGGATGGACTTCACCAACCCTTACCAGACCATCACCCCCGACTACGTCGAAGCGGCGTGGTGGACCCTGAAACGTGCGGAGGAGAAGGGCCTTCTTGAACGCGGATACCGTGTCGTCAACCTCTGTCCCCGCTGTGAAACCGCCATTGCCGATTCGGAAGTAGAGTACTGGGACGAAGAGGACCCGTCCATCTTTGTGAAGTTCCCGGTACAGGACCGTGAGAACGAATACCTCGTCATCTGGACCACCACTCCGTGGACCCTGCCTGCAAACGTGGCAGTGGCCGTCCGCGACGACTTCACCTATGCCCGTGTCCGGGCAGTCAAAGACGGAAAGGAGGAGACTCTCTGGATCGGCGAACCGCTTGTTGAAGAGGTGCTCCGAAAAGGCCGGTATCAGGACTTCACCGTCCTTGAAACAGTCACCGGCGATGCGCTCATCGGCATGCACTACCGCTCACCCCTCGAAGAGCAGGTGCCCATCCAGAAAGACGTCGAGCACCGGGTCGTCTTTGCCGACTATGTCACCATGGAGAACACCGGCCTCGTGCATATCGCGCCAGGCCACGGATGGGACGACTCCATCGTAGGCCAGAAGGAAGGGCTTGCCTCCCTCTGTCCCGTCAATAACGCAGGCATCTACACTGCTGAAGCCGGTATCTTTGCCGGTATCTTTGTGAAGGATGCCGACCCGGACGTGATGGATGCCCTTGGTGACAACCTTCTTGCAAAAAAGAAGATTGTGCACCGTTATGGACATTGCTGGCGCTGTAAGACGCCCATCATCATGGTCTCAACAGAGCAGTGGTTCATTGCAATCCCAAAAATCAAAGACAAGATGCTCTCTGAGATTGCCCGGGTGAA
>CAZBYH010000085.1:0-7560 GCA_964496155.1 uncultured Methanoculleus sp. | reverse complement strand
GTTTCCTCAGGAGTGATCTTCTTAAACCGCCCCTGCACGGAGAGGTAGTCCTCAACAGGAATGCGCTTCTTCATCGCTCCCTTAGAGGCGCCGGTGATCGTAAGTTTTCCATTCTCACGTTCATAGAGCACCCAGAGACCTGACTTCACGGCAAGTTTACCCATCTTAACGGTCTTTTCTGACGGGAAGCGCCATCCAGGCGGACAGGGTGCCAGCACATGCATAAACTTCGGGCCCGGGATGGAGAGTGCCTTTTCCACCTTATTGTAAAGATCCTGAGGGTAAGCGGCACAGGCTGTTGCCTGATATACCGGATTGTGGGCCGCTACAATTGCGTCCAGATCTTTTTTACGGTCTTTTTTACCGCCCGGTGTGGTGGTAGTCATTGCGCCCAGCGGAGTTGCACCGGACCGCTGCATGCCGGTATTTGAGTATGCTTCATTGTCGTAGCAGATATAGAGAAAATCTGTCCCCCGTTCCAGCGCACCCGATAGTGCCTGAATGCCGATATCAATCGTGCCGCCGTCGCCGGCATAGCAAATCACATTGGTCTTTTTTCCTTCTGCACGGAATGCCTCACTCATTCCTGATGCAACAGCGGCAGCAGAAGCAAATGCGACATTATAGACCGGCAAATTCATCGCGGTTGTGGGGTAGACTCCCTGTATCACGCTGGTACAGCATGCCGGGATCACAAGCACCGTATCCGCTCCTGCAGCTTTTGTCACATAGCGCAGAATAAGGGATGACGGGCACCCCGCACACGCAGATGTGGTTTTGAGTAAAAACTCTTCATCAGGTATGGCCATGATATCCAGTCTCTCATTAGGGTATTTCACATGAATAATAATGAAGTATTGGTTTGGTTCCTTCCCGGCAGGGCCGGGTTTTGGCCTTCACTTCAGTTTTCATTGGAGGGAATATCGATAACTTCACTTGTGAAGGTGGAAAGATGAGTCATCAGCACGGGATTCAGACCATTTTCAACGGCAACTAAAAAACCCGGCATACCGAGAATTGCCAGTTTACTCGTCATGAAATGAGCAAATTTTGAGACATTCTCAGATGACAGGTAGATAAGCATCGTACTGATGCTGTCTAAGACGACGCAGGTCTTTGTGCCGGAAAATTCTTTCAGCATCTCGCTGATTGCCACGCTGAGGTTGGTGAGATTGCGGGGATTATTGATAAAGACCGCACGGTCAATATCCTCAGGAAGTGTGCCAAGGGCGTATTTTGAGACGGCATCGATGAAGATGATCGTCTCAAGGTCAAGATTGTTCTTTGCATACGTCCGTTTCAGGATGGGTGAAGGCTGATTGAAGGTTATCATGATTATCCGGTACTGCAGACCCTGAATCTCCCGTACAAGGCGTATATTATTCTCCTTGAGCATGGATGCCGATGAAAGAACCAGAAATGAATCACCTCCCTCCATCTTCTCTGCAGTAATCCTGTTCATTGCTGATTCATGCTCCTGTATGCTGTCGGGATATCGGTCATCCCGGTGATGATCGCATCATTGAGTTCTCTGAGGTTTTCAATAACACTCGCTGCCACCTGTATCTGGAGTTGGATGATGACCTTCATCTCTTCGGGGTCGCATTCTCCTTTTTCAGCTTCACCGAGCATCTCCCTGAGAGTCCCTTCAATCAGAGACACCGGTGTCTTCAGCCTGACTGTTGCTTCAGATATATAGGCGAGCATGTCTTCGTTTGCTACAATAAGGTTGTATTCAGCTTTTTTCCTTGCCTCCAGTTCAAGAAGTGCGCTATTCCTCATATCACGGTATGCCTGAATTTCCTGCGCAAGGCTGGTTACATCCTCACAGACAAACATCGCATAATAGCCTTCCTGATGCTCCAGTGGCAGCACGGTAGTCTGTTGGCGTTGCATGCTACCGTCCGCAAGCGATGCATCAAAGATGTATGTGTGAAGCTGTGATGAGAATACAACCGGGGAACTGCCGGTGAATATGCTTTTGAGCCGGTCCTGAAATGCAGTCTTGTTTATTCGGGGAAAATGGCTTCTGAGGTCGGTCCCGATGATTTCATCCCGTTTTTTTCCGGTCCACTGTTCCATACAGGAGTTCCAGAAACAAACGGTATAATCGCTGTCGGTGATACATACGCCAACCGGCAGGTATTCAAGGACGTTCCATATGAGATTCCCCGATCTTTGTATCATATCCATTATCCCTCCAGTTCTGCGGTTCGGGAAAGAATTTTTTCCAGAGACACAATTTCAAGAACCATCATGATATAGCCGTTCACCTGAATTTCACTGATCAAAAAACGGGTATTTACAATAACGGCGAGCATCTGTTCATCGATGACACTCTTGTTGAAAAGGGCATAAACCGTTCCCTCCTCGTACCGGGGGGGCGTATAGGTGATGCGTTCGTGCAGGATGTTCCCGATAGAACCCATGATGCCATTGATACAGATGTTGCCGACTTCTTTCAGGGTCTCTGCCATCATTCCATCCATCCCGGAATTGTCATATTCCTCTCCGGTAATGGCATATATCAGGGCGGCAGCACCTGCCGTATCGAAGATCAGTGCGGTGGAACCGGATATAAATCCGTCAAAATTGATCCTCACTGCTGATGAAAGAACCCCGTCAAACGATGCCGCATGAGAACTGATATCTCTCATGCGTATCACTTCAACCACCGGTACTTCAAGGATTATTCGTGCACGAGTCAGTTCATTCAGGGTTCCTGCCGCTCTGCCGATACCAATATTGATGAGCTCTCTGAGAATATCCATGCCATATTCAGGGATCTCTTCACTCATGCCTATGAACCCCGCGGTCTCAGAATTTTTGTTATTACGGCCTCTGCTTCATCGTGGTCAACCGGTTTATTGAGAAACGCTTTGGCACCCAAGTTCAGGCAGTCACTGCGTGTGATCTCCTGAATGTCTGCGGTAACAATGACAATTGGGATCCCAAGTGCCTGATCTCTCGCATCTTTCAGGACGGCAAAACCGTCATGTTCCGGCATCAGCAGATCCAGAAAGATGAGATCAGGTTTTTCGTCTTTGGCAATTGTAAGACATTCATGCCCATTTTTTGCTTCTAATGGGATATGGCCGCTTTTTTTCACGATGGAGGACAAAATCCGCCGCTGAAAAAGAGAATCGTCGCATACAAGTATTATACCCATGTTATTTGCCCCGTAAAAACTACTGAGAATTATCTATAATATAATTACATAAGCATACGTGTATGTACCTGAACATTTCAAACCTCAGTATTAATATATCATACATTCCTTGAATTGTATTAGGTGTTGATTGATAATGAGCCCGGAACCGGATGACAAAATCATAGTTGACGCCTCTGAAGAAGGTACCCCCGGAGAGGTCGATGCTTCAGTGGTATTGAGCCAGTCACAGGGTGAAGAGACCCCTGAGAACGGAGACGCTACATCCCCGGGCACAGAACCGGGTAGTGATGAAACATCAACGCTTCAACCCGATGAGGAGGTGATGCTCGCTGATATATCGCCCCGTGACGAGATCCTCCCGAATGCTGATGAGATCCGACGCAAACTGGAGGATGAGGAAGCAGACCAAAAGATTCGTGATCAGCTTGCAAGTGCACGAAAATGGGAAGAAGAGCAGAAAATTATTGCACGCGAACGTGAAATCCAGAGAAAAAAGATTGAAGATGAGATTGAAGCTGATTCTCGGAAAAATACAGTAGGGAAATGGAAAAGAAACACCATTATCGGCGTGGCAATTCTTATCCTGATCATTGCAGCAGCAGTGCTCACCTTCTCAATACAGCCAAATCTTCCGGCGCAGCAGGACTCGTTTCCCTACGTCAGTTCCTATAACGTGAGGGTCGCACAGGGAGAACCGATTGATTTCGCCGGAGTTCCGGTGACGGTTTCCGGCTCCGGGGACAAGGTTATCGTCAGCATGGGCGGCGGCCTGGGAACAGAGATCGCTGTTGGTGAAAAAATTACTCTTTCATCGCCTAAACGAATGGCAATCCGGATATTCGGGGTGACGCTCTTTGAGAGTGACTATCAGATTGTCGCAAAGTTCCGTGGCTATGTCTCCGTGACCAGCCAGAATGATTTCACCGTCGCCGTGATGACAACCCGGCCGGTGCCGGAATGGGCGGTTCGGATAATTATGCCGGACGGAGTGGATATCATTCCGGTGAGCGGAGAGGATTTCTAACCGTCCGGGGGCTTATAAATCCCCATTTTTTAGGACATATATAAATACCGCGAGTACGGTGTTTCATACATAAAAATAGAGGAGGAGTAATGAGAAAATGACTGAAGAACAGGCTAATAATGCACCTTCACCGGCAGAAGTGCCCAAGGAGGCAGTAACTCAGAAGGAAACACCTGTGCCCTCTCCCAAGGCTACAGACATCGCAGAAGAGGAACGCCAGAAAATTATCGCTGAAGAGGAACGCCAGAAAATAGTCGCTGACGAGAATCGGCAGAAAATTATCGCTGAAGAACGACAGCGGGTAAAAGAAGAGCAGGAACTCAAGGAAAATGCAGTAAAATCCTATAAAAAGGAAAGTAAGAAGGGATTTGGGTTTTTTAAGATTCTGCTCGTGTTACTTGTCCTCGTTGTTGTTGTGGTTGCCGGCGGGTATATCACGTTCAATGCGTATGGAAATCAGAATGCCTGGGGGCAAAATTATCCGTATGTGGCTACCTATGACGTCCTCTTGCCGGACAGTTCAGAACTCTTCTTCGGGAATGTGCCGGTTCTTGCCGTCAGTGCCGGCAATGATGTGACACTGAAGATCGGAAACGAGCGTCAGATACTCTCCATTGGCACACCAAAGGAGTTTTCGCCCGGCCACATTACGGTGAAGACATATGGTCTCACCTTGCGGGAATCTGATTATCACCTGACCATTACCTATCGTGGACTGGTGGAGAACCGTCTGGATTTCCTCATCTCTGCCCGCACCTCTGCACCTCCGATGTCATCCTTCATGACCGGGCTTATTGTTCCTTCCCGTGTAACAGTCCGACCGGTCTAATCCAAAAGGATATTCACCTTTTTCATCGTTTCAAAGAACTGGTTTCGTTCTTTGGATGCACGTATCATCCGGTCGCTTTTTTCAATCGGCGTAAACGAGATGCCGCAGTCGACATCCCAGAGAATAAGCCCTTCCGGGGGTGCGAGGGCGAGGTGACGCATGCCGGGCGCTCCCGTCAGGAGTGCGGAGAGGTCGTCAGTATCCCGTTCATTTCTGCCCACCTCGATAAGGGAGGTAACAATACAACGCACCATATTCCAGAGGAATCCCGGCGCCGTGATTTCATACACATAAAATCTATCTTCCGGCCGGATTTCGGATGAAAAAATGGTCCTCTCGGGGTTTTTTCCTTCCAGACGGGAAAAATGGGTGAAATTATGGGTTCCAATAAAAAGTGTTGCTGCCTCCTGCATGAGGGAGAGGTCGGTGGACCCGTCATCGTGAATATAATACCGATAGGTGCGTGACGCAATATCGAACCGCGGATGAAAGTCGTCTGGTGTCTCTGCCCACCCACTGCACCAGCAGTCCCCCGGAAGGATATGGTTCAGGCGTTCTCGTGCACGGTCGGGAAGAGAGGTAGTAAATGCGCAGACCTGGCGACGTGCATGAACCCCCCGGTCAGTTCTGCCGGAGCATGCAAACCCGGCGGTGCGCCAGTCGTCAAAGAGACTCAGAACCCGGCAGGCGGTGATGAACGTATCTTCAACAGTACGGAGGCCGGGTTGCATCTGTGAACCGTAAAAATCCGTTCCGATGTATGCAATCTGAAACGCCAGTCTCATCGACGTAACCGCCGGTTGATCCTCCGTCGGGCACCCCGTATCGACTGACGGGTATAGGTGCGAAGCGGGGTCATCCGGCCGTGTATCTGGCACCGCCCATCCCGTATGGCATCGAGGATGGCAGGCACCTTTGGCGGTGCGTCAACGAGGGTGACACCATACCCCACATATCGTGCATGATGGGCGTCACTCCCTGCCACACAGGGCTTTTTAAAGAATGCTGCCTTCCGGGCAGCCTTTCTGTTTGCTGCGCCGGTGATGTAGCGGCTGTTGAATGTTTCAACTGCATCCACCATCGCAATGGCACTCTTTACTTTCAGGGCGGCGCCGTGGCGCCATTTATGGTATGGATGGGGAATGATGCATATTGCCCCTGCCATATGTGCCTGTGCCACCGTCTCGGCAAATCCCTGATCGGCAGGGATTGCCTCGGTTATTCCCAAAGCGATGAGATGACCGTCAGCTGTCGATATCTCAATTCCCGGAATCACGAGCACCGGGGAATCGCACTGCATCGCATATATTGCCCCTTCGGTGGTATCGTGATCAGTAATGGCAATAGCGTCAAGGCCACGCTCTTCTGCCTGTTTCAGGCACGCTTCTACACTACTCTCTCCGTCATGGGAGTAATTGGTATGGACATGCAGGTCACACTTCAGCATCAGATCAGTACCCTTTTTCACTCATGCCTAATTAAAGTGAATCGTGAAACGTATGCGGGTACTGCTTCCCACAGGGACGATTGCGGAAAAGGTTGTGCGCAGGGCAGCTGCCGGGTATAATGCCGATGTCACCGTTGCCGGGAAGATTGCGTCCTTCCTGACGCCGGAACAACTGTGTGCAATGGCACAGGGGGGCGGCTATGATGCCGTCATTGTATCGGGGATGTGCACAGCCTCCTTTGCCCCGACAGAAAAGGTACTGGGTATTCCGGTCTACCGCGGCCCCCGGCATGCCGCCGACCTCGGGATGATGCTCGCCCTGCTGGAAACTATGGAGTTTTCCCGCACCGTGCCCGCTGACGAATTTCTCACTCACATCCGGGAAGATGAGGCGAGAGACTGCCTCAAAGAAAAAGAGGAAAAGGCATCCTATGCCTTTATGGTGAGGGAATGCTGTATCGGCGGAACGTCGCGGATGAAGGTGCTTGCCGAGATTATGGATGCCCATCGTGTACCCGATATTCGTGCCACAGCAGAACGGTTTCTGGTTGCAGGTGCGGATATCATTGATCTCGGGTTTGGATTTGATGCAACTCCGGCCGATGTCAAACGGGTTTTTGGAGTTCTGCGGGATCTCGCGGTGCCTCTTGCGGTCGATACTCAGGACCCGGCACTCATCTGTGCCGCTCTGCCTGACGCAGATATCATCCTCTCCCTGCAAGAGGAAAATATCCCCCATGTGGGGGCAGCGGTGGCACGTGCCGGTGCAGCAGTGGTGGTGGTGCCCGGTGACGCGTCTCTTACAGAGAACATTCGTGCGGCAGAGGCAGCAGGCATCTCCCGGATAATTGCAGACCCGCTGTTGCAGCCGGCAGGCAGCGGCCTTGTGTTATCTCTCTCCTCATTTGAGGAGGGAAAGTATCCAGTCTTTTTCGGTGCGGGGAATGTCACCGAACTCATTGATGCCGACTCAGTGGGAGTGAACGCTCTTCTGGCGGCAATGGCGCATGAATGCCATGCCGCGGTGCTCTTCACCAGTGAACATTCAGACAAGACACAGGGGAGTGTGCGGGAGATGCGGCGTGCAG
>CAZBYH010000084.1:0-7611 GCA_964496155.1 uncultured Methanoculleus sp. | reverse complement strand
GAATATTTCTACTGGCAAACCACATGAACTCCTCAAACATCGGCCAATACTTTTTTTGAACTAAAATCGACAAAAGCGCCATCCCATTTTTTCCACGACTCGGGTAAATTGTCATTATCGGGGCTGTAATGATACTTCCCTGAAAATTCCTGTTTTGGTTCACTGGTGTTTTACAGAGTATTCACCCAATTCAATTCCTGAGACTACTGGGGGAAAGGGAGTAACGCCTTCTCCCTACCCGACACGGGGGCCCGGGCGGTTCTGAAAAATGTTCTCAGGAAATAGCAGAAAGCGGTCACTTGATTCCCTGATTGATGTGAATGAGACGTGGTACCTGGCAGGAGATATTGATCGATGGAGACGAATGGTAAGAGACGAATGGTAAGAAACAAGTAGAGAGCTCTGTCTAATTTACCGCATATTGAGGCGTTACCTGAATGTTCCCCTTTAGGCACCCCTACTTTAATATGATTCAACTGCTATGTAGCAGATACCATAAGAGAAGACGAACAAGAACACAGAATAAAGAAGAATTCTCATTGTTTCAAACAGACGGGTCTTCTGAAATTCTTCGTTTTGTTTGCATGTTGGTCAAACTAACATGACTAAAAACACACATATTTCTTGTGACTGTCAAAGGCGGCATTGACAAAATGTGGGATAGAGAAAAAATATTGTATGTGTGACCATGGACAAAAAACCGCGAATAAGGCATATAGGTAATGGCCCACTTCGGGATGAACTCTTCAGTGGGAACCATCTTGCTCACCATGCAAAGGAGATTGCCCACTCACATTGGATAAATACCCGAAAAGAGTATGAACCCCTCCTTCCACGACTAGCTGATAATGAAAAGATTCTGCTGGAAACCCATGATCTGCTCTACACCGCCATCGAAGAGAATCGCCGGATTGCTCCTGCGGGTGAATGGTTATTAGATAATTTCTACCTTATTGAAGAAGAGATCAGGACGGTTCGTTCCCATCTCCCTGAAAAATACAGTGAAGGACTTCCTCACCTGGTAAGTGGACCGCTTGAAGGATATCCCCGGGTTTACCATATCGCCAGAGAATTAATCGCTCATAACGACGGGAGAATTGATACTGAAAGCCTCTTTGATTTTATCGATGCATATCAGAGCGTCACTCCTCTGTTACTCGGAGAACTTTGGGCCATACCGGCCATGTTCAGACTCTCTTTGATAGAGAATCTACGTCGAGTAGCCGATATTATCTCTGCAAACATACGTCACCGCGAATCTGCAAACCATTGGGTAAATCGGATGACCGAAGTTGCCAGAGATGAACCAAAGAATCTGATCCTGGTTATTGCAGATATGGCACGGTCAGATCCACCCCTGACCAGTGCTTTTGTCGCGGAAATGGCCCGACAAATGCAGGGCAGGGCAGGGACACTCTTATTCCCCATCACCTGGATAGAACAGAGACTTTCTGAGAGAAACCTGACCGTTGAGCAGATGATCAATGCAGAGGCACAGGCACAGGCTGCGGATCAGGTATCTTTCAGGAACAGCATATGCAGCCTTCGTTTCCTTGATACGATGGACTGGCGTGAGTTCGTGGAGCGGCTGAGTCTTGTCGAGCACACCCTTCGAAGTGACCCCGCTGATGAATATGCAGCCATGGACTTTGAAACCCGCGACCGGTACAGGCATGTGGTTGAGGAGATCGCAAAAAAGGGGTCTCTCTTTGAAGATGATGTTGCAAAAAAAGCGGTAGAACTTGCCAATGCGAGCCGGAGCAGCAAGGACAGAGGAGTCAGGGAATCTCATGTAGGGTATTACCTGATAGACAAAGGAAGAGCATCTCTTGAAGAAGCACTCTCATTTCATCCTTCTGTCAGGGATCGGATCAAAAGATCAGCACATACCCATTCCCTTCCCCTGTATTTCTGCGGGATCTTGTTCATCACGTTCATCATAGTTTTTTTGGGATATACAAGGCTTACTGCCTACGAATGGTTTGTTGCTCTGCTTATCCTGGTCCTTCTCCTGTTTCCGGCCCTTCAGAGTGCAATAGCAGTTATCAACTGGTTTGTTACTCTTCTGGTCACTCCTGTTCCCCTCCCGAAGATGGATTATTCAAAGGGGATACCAGATGAACAAAGAACCATAGCCGTTATCCCGACAATCCTCTCAGGTTCCGGAGACGTTCAGGGACTCCTGGGTTCACTTGAGATCCGGTATCTGGCAAATCAGGACGATAACCTGTATTTTACCTTGCTGACTGATCTTCGGAACGCAGATGTTCAGGAGCTGCCTGGAGATGCGGAGACAGTCAATCTGCTTGCAGCCGGAATTGAAGATCTGAACAGGAAATATCGGGGCGATAAGCCGGATACCTTCTTTCTCATGCACCGGTCCCGGACCTGGAATGCGGGTGAAGGGATCTGGATGGGGCATGAGCGGAAAAGAGGGGCCCTCACAGCATTCAGTACCTTTTTGTTTGACAAAGGGAAAAACCCGTTCTCACGTATCGTTGGCAATCAGGAGCTCCTGACTGATATTAAATATGTGATCACCCTTGATACCGACACACGACTCCCCCGAAATAGTGCAAGAAGACTGATCGGTGCGATCGCACACCCACTCAACCGCCCAGTACTGGATCCGGTAACCAGGGTGGTCAGGGAAGGATATGGAATACTTCAGCCTCGCGTCGCCATATCTCTCCTGGAATCAGGAATTTCACGGTTTGTATCACTATTCGGGGGCGATCAGGGTATCGATCCCTATACTCGTGCAGTATCTGACGTGTATCAGGACGCCTTTCAAGAAGGATCATTTATTGGAAAAGGTATCTATGATCTTGAAGTCTTCTCACAATTGTTTGTGGGGCGGTTTCCGGATAATCTCATATTAAGTCATGATCTGCTGGAAGGATGTTATGCCAGAACAGGTTTTGTCAGTGATGTACAGGTCTTTGAAGAGTATCCGGTCAGTTATCTGGATGATAGCAGACGGAGACATCGGTGGATCAGAGGCGACTGGCAGATAATACCCTGGCTGCTGCCGTTCGTCCTGGACAAATCCTTAAAAAGACAGAGAAATCCACTCTCATTTCTTTCACGATGGAAGATCTTTGACAACCTGAGACGAAGCCTCGTAGCGCCAGCAACAGTAATTTTCCTCATCATCGCGTGGACCTGTCTAACAGATACCCTCTTCTGGACAGCCTATATCGTATCGTTGTGCCTGATTCCTCCAATTACAATCATCGGCTGGAAAATGATAAAAAAACCCAAAGAACTGACGTGGAAACTGCATATTCATGATATGCCCCGGGTTATCCAGGATCAGTTGGCGGGATCTCTCATTAATCTGGCCCTTCTCCCATATGAAGCATATAATTCCCTCGATGCACTCCTTCGATCCTGCTGGCGGATGGGAGTTTCCCGTTGTAATCTGTTAGAATGGACGACCCACCAGGAGGTCGGACGGAAGGGAACACACAGCCTTGCGGGAACCTACCGTGTTATGTGGCCGGGACCGGTAATTGGGGCCGTATTGCTTTTTGGGATGGCCCTCATTCGCCCGATTACGCATCCTGCTATCGCTTTGTTCGCTCTGGCATGGGCTCTTTCCCCGGCCATCGCATGGTGGATAAGCCAGCCAAAAAAAACCCGAATCACCAGTCTTACCCCCGGGCAGGAACGTTTTCTACGGGTTATTGCACGGCGGACCTGGCGTTTCTTTGAAACCTTTGTCACTGCTGAACATCATTACCTTCCCCCTGACAATTATCAGGAAAAGCCGGTGTTGTCTGTTGCCCACCGCACATCCCCGACAAATATCATATTTTCACTTCACGCAAGCCTTACCGCGTACGACTTTGGGTATATTCCGATGAGTGAACTGATTGAGCAGACACAAAATACCCTGACCACCATGGGCCAGCTGAGGAGATTTCGGGGTCATTTTTACAACTGGTATGATACCGTCACCCTGGAGCCGTACCTCCCGCGATATATCTCTACCGTCGACAGTGGCAACCTCGTCGGAGGTCTCCTTGTATTGAGACAAGGACTTTTTGAACTTCCCGATTGTCCGGTTCTTTCAAATAACTGTGCAGATGGTTTGTTAGATACCCTGTCTCTCCTCTCTGATGCGGTAGATACCGCCTCAAAAGAGGATACGGAAGTGGTGCCGATATCAGTCCGTTCAATGATTACAGACCTTAAAGACGGTGCAGCCCGGATGCCAGACTCGACTATCGAAGCCCTGAAACAGCTCTCATATCTTGACGGGATTGCAACAGACGTAGTGGCTGCACTCACTAGCTGTCAGGATGATGAAGTCAGATGGTGGGCAAGAGCGACAAAACGACAGACTCAGACTCATGTAGAGGATTTAAACATCTTAACGTCATGGGCATCCGTGGGCAGTCCTCCGGACACGGTTTGGGATGAGGTTCCAGAGGATCTGACGCCGTATCTCTCTTTGATCTGCCAAAAGTTTGAGGCGCTGAACGATCAGATCCCACCTATCAGAGATGTCGCTTGCATCAGGCAGGACCTTCATATCCGGATAGGCCCGCTGATAGATTGGCTTGATACGCACCCGGATGCGCACAGTGTCCCCGGTTCAGGTCGCGAGTGGCTGATTCGGACTCTTGAGGAGATGAGTTCCTCAAGCGAGCGGGCAGAAGAACTCATCCTGTCGATATCGCTCCTTGCAGATCAGTGTAATGCGTTTTGCAAAATCGAGTATGAATTACTGTATGACAGGACGAGTAATCTCCTCGCAATTGGATATAATGAGACTGATCTCCAGAGGGACAACGGTTTTTATGATCTGCTTGCATCAGAGGCACGACTCGTCAGCTTTATCGGCATAGCTCATAATCAGCTTCCGCAGGATCACTGGTTTGCGTTGGGGCGTCTCCTTACTACTATCGGAAGAAGGGAACCCGCCCTTATCTCATGGAGTGGATCGATGTTTGAATACCTGATGCCACTCCTCGTGATGCCGACGTATGAAAATACCCTTCTCGATCGCACGTATCATGCAATCGTAGCCAGACAAATAGAGTATGGCCACAAAATGGGCGTTCCCTGGGGAATATCAGAATCCGGGTATAATTATACCGGTGCAGACCTGAACTACCAGTACCGGGCATTTGGAATTCCGGGCCTTGGGTTCAAGCTTGGACTTGCCAGGGATCTGGTTATTGCCCCATATGCTGCGGCAATGGCACTGATGGTCAATCCGGCTTTGGCCTGTAGTAATCTCGAGCAGATGGAATCGTTAGGGTATACAGGTAAGTATGGATTTTATGAAGCCGTAGATTTTACCCCGTCCCGGGTGCCTCCAGACCAGAAACACATGGTAGTACGCTCATTTATGGTGCATCACCAGGGAATGATTCTGCTCTCTCTTGCCTATGTATTGTTACATCGTCCTATGCAGAGGAGATTTATGTCTGATCCAAGTCTTCGGTCAACCATAATGCTGCTTCAGGAGAAGATGCCCACGAACACACCGTTCTATCCACATGCCCGGGAGGTCAGGGGAGTCCATAAAATAACCGAAGAATCAGAATCCCTGACACGGATTTTCCAGACTCCAAATACTCCACAACCTGAGGTGAAACTTCTCTCGAACGGCAGGTACCATGTGATGGTAAGCAACAGTGGATCGGGGTATAGCAGATGGAACGATCTTTCTGTAACCAGATGGCGGGAGGATTCGACTGCAGATACCAGCGGCACATTCTGTTATATCAGAGACCTGGCGAGTGGGGAGTTCTGGTCAAACGGGTATCAGCCCACCAGAAAGAGCCCCGATACCTATCAGGCGGTTTTTCAGTTGGCTCATGCAGAATTTCGGCGAAGTGACCGGGATTTAGATACCCGTACTGACATCATTGTCTCTCCGGAAGATGATGTGGAACTTCGAAAGATACGCGTAACAAACCGGTCATGGAAACAACGGACAATAGAGTTTACCAGCTATGCTGAGGTAGTGCTGGCACCTCAGGACTCAGATGAAACCCATCCGGCCTTTAGCAATCTGTTTGTCCAGACCGAACTGGTGCGAAAGAAAAATGCAATCCTTGTGACGAGAAGACCACGATCAGATGGTGAACGCCCCCCCTGGATGTTTCATCTGATGACCGTTCATGGCACCCAGGTACGAAAGAAATCATTTGAGACAGACCGGTCAAAATTTGTCGGGCGTGGAAATTCACTCTCAAGGCCGGTTGCCATGACTGATTCTTCCACTCTTTCTGATACTGCGGGTTCAGTTCTCGATCCGATGGTTGCTATCAGATGTACCATTACCTTAGATCCGCATGAGACAGCGGGTGTGAATATCTTTACCGGAATCAGCAAGAGTCGTGAAGAATCAGTCGCATTGATCGAGAAGTACTATGAAGGATACATCACTGAACGAGTCTCAGAGATGGCCTGGACTCATGCCCAGGTTATGCTCGGACAACTGAACATGACTGAGCGGGATGCACAGTTGTTTTGTACACTCGCCTCATCGGTCATCTATGCAAATCCCTCCCGGCGTGCAAGCCGGAATGTACTTCTGAAGAACAGTCGGTGTCAGTCAAATCTCTGGGCGTATGCCATCTCAGGGGACATTCCGATAGTGCTGGTGAGGATACGGAGCAGAGATCGGATCAGTTTTATCAAAGGGATGGTGCAGGCTCATGCATACTGGAGAATGAAGGGACTGGCGGTCGATTTGGTGATCTGGAATGAAGACCGGTCAGGATATCGGCAGGAACTGCAGGATGAGATTATGTGTCAGATACCCCAGAGTTCTGATTCACAGATATTAAACCGGAAAGGAGGGATTTTTATCCGGCATCCGGAGCAGATGTCAGAAGAGGATCGTATCCTCATGCAGACCGTGGCACGGGTGATTATTTCAGACCGTTGGGGAACGCTGGCCGAACAGATAGAACGGGCAGACTGGTGTGAGATTGCGGTCCCGAAGCTGATCCCCGCCCGGAATCCGTATCCTGAAACGGACGCCGGCCTCGATAATACCGGCGATGAACTACGCTATTTCAACGGCATCGGTGGATTTTCACGGGATGGCAGGGAGTATGTCATCATCACGGATAAATGGGAGAGAACTCCCCTCCCATGGGTGAACGTTCTCGCAAACGAGAATTTCGGGACGGTCGTATCAGAGAGTGGCAGTGCATATACCTGGAGTGAGAATGCGCATGAGTTCAGACTCACACCCTGGACAAACGATCCGGTGCTTGATCCATCCGGAGAAGCCCTGTACATCAGGGATGAAGAGACCGGTGTATTCTGGTCTCCTACCGCATTGCCTGTACGAGGACCAAATCAATACGTAACCAGGCACGGATTTGGGTATTCTGTTTTTGAGTATTACGAACATGGGATAAGCACCGAACTTACCGTGTCTGTTTCAATGGACGATCCGGTGAAGTTCATGTCTCTTCGGATCAGGAACCAATCGGGTCGCAGGAGACACCTGTCTGTCACCGGATATGTAGAATGGGTTCTCGGTGAACTCAGGTCGAGATCACTGTTGCATGTGGTTACTGAAATTGATCAGATATCCGGAGCAATTTTTGCTAAAAATCCATATAACAGTGAATT
>CAZBYH010000083.1:0-7683 GCA_964496155.1 uncultured Methanoculleus sp. | reverse complement strand
AACGCGGCAATATTGACGTGGATGAGGATGGGCGGACGTCTATTCCGCATGTGTTTGCGGGTGGCGATATTGCAACCGGTGCGGCAACAGTTATCTGGGCGATGGGATCTGCGAAGACGGCCGCGGCTGCTATGAACCGGATGCTTTCCGGCACTGAACAATAATATTATTTTTTTACCGGAATTGATGCCGGAATGAATGCCGGTCTTTTTCCCGGTAGCGGAAAATACTGGCAACATAAAACGCATTCCGGTGAATACGGTGTGATCAATATTTCAAAAAGAAAAAATAGTGGTCAAAGAATTTGGATGTTCGCCGGATACGAAAATAATGTTATCTGATAACTTTGATCCCTTCATTATCTACTTTTGTTTCGAGGGCAATCTCTAACCCCAGTGGTTTCAGGACCGCCTCAACCTCTGCACGGGATGATTCGGTTACAACAGATATGGTGGGGCCGACAGAACTCATCGCCACAAATTCAAACCCTGCCTCCCGGAGATGGCTCATATACTGGTAGATCATGAAGCTGTTATGCTCTACTTCCGCACGTTTTGAGCCACGGAATTCAATCTCCCAGACGACATCTCCCGCACGCTTCAGGTCATCATGGATAAGAGCGGGGATGAGGTCCATTAAGACCATATATGCCTTTAGTTCCCTGTCCCGGTAATCCAGCACCCGTGCCCGGTTCATCAAAACACCGAATTCACCTTCTCCTGCTGTGTCTGCCTTCACCGGAGGAATGATGATGAATACATTTTTGTTTTTGGCAAAGGGATGGCAGCAGATGAGGGTCAGTTCATCCCCCAGCACCGCCATTCCCCCGTAGGCGACAGCAGCAGGCCCGACGCCGGTCTCAAACCCCTGTACGACATCCCCGGTATCAGTTTCTTCGACATAATTATGTCCGACCAGAAGACGCAGCTGTTTTGTTACCAGAGGGGAGCCGATGGCGACATTCACTGCATGTGCAACCGCGGTGAGTACAGACCCTGTTGACCCGAGGCCGACATGTCTTTGTTCATGGTCTACCACGGTGATCCTGAATCCGCCGGTATAGCCGGTGACCTTCTGGAGCACTGCCACAAGATGGCGGATCATCGGCACGCGGGTATAATTAATTTCAATGCCGGACGGGATACATTCAACGGTTGCGGTGGAATAGAGCTGAAGAGCAAATCCAAATCCGCCGCCGCCGGGCCTGTTCGGTGCAAAGCGGTTCATATCGAGCACGGTCAGATGGATGCGTGCAGGTACGCGGACGGTAACAGGCGTTTCAGAGATTTCAAGTGAGTAATCCTTTTCAAATCCCAGCGTATTGATGTGATCTCCGGGTGAGAACGGAGCAAAATCATACTCGACAAGATCAAGGTCTCCGCCCCGGATGGTTATTTTTGACATTTTGGATTACACCTTTCGGTCAAAGAAAATATTCTTGCCTGCTGCCCGGACAGGTATTGCGTACGCAACCGAGCACCCCGGCAGCCAGTCAAGGCTCAGTGCTGCTACCCCTGCGGAGTACATGATTCGGTTATCGAGGTTATGCATGGCAGCAGTCTTTACCGCAGAACCAACGGCAATGCCCAAGTCAGCCATCTTGATGACACAGTTTGGCCCTGAGAATGGATGGTTCTGATCTCTTTCTTGCCATGCTTCGGTCATCTCTGTGCAGGTGGCATACCCGCATCCCCCGCAGTTGAGACCGGATGTGGTGCCGCCGATGCATCCAAGGATTACGCATGCATCAGCGGATCTGATGTTTTCGGCGTCACGGCTAAAAAATCCCATGCTGTCACGCTCTCCAATCCGTTTCATCTCCTCAGCGAGGGATTTTAGTTCATCCTTGGTTTTTACTATGGCTGAGATAGAATCAGTTCCTTTCCCTTTCGGGGCGGTCCGTGCAGAGAGGACCATGAGGTCTGCCACCATTCCTGCCGCACGGGTTTCAGGATTCATATCAGATATGAGCAGAAGCGGTAATAAAAAACCTCCTATGTACGGTGCCAAAACCTTGCGGATTATCTGGAGGCGTGGTCAGTATTGGTGAAGGGCGCATCTGATGTGAGCAGACCTGTTAGATAAGAAGGACAGCATGAAAGGGTGAGGCCGGAATGAATATGGGCACTGATACAAAATCTAACAAAATCTCAAAAAGAACCTGTATCGTTGAGATAAATCATTTCAGGACTCGAAATCGTTTTTTAAGGGTAAACAAAAAAGTGGATCGTTACTTGTATTCACGTTTTGAATACGTGCACTCATCCGAGTCCCCGCCTTTTCGCACGATATGAAACCATTCAGAGAGAGATTTCAGGGTTCCAAACTGATCATACCGGCGCATGGAAAACCCGACTTTCATCTTTGGACAGAAGCGGACTTTCCCTTCATGGACAATCCGCCGCGCAATCTCAAGGTCATCGCCTGCGTCGCAGACTTTGTATCCGCCAATCTTCAGGAAGGCATCTTTTCGAAATGCGGTATTACACCCCAGTGTGTAATAGAGCATCTTTGTGTAATAGCCCAGACGGGAAAAGGTATTGGCAAAACCAAGATTTATTTTATTTTTTATGCCTTTCTCAAGCGGATAGACGGTTCCGTAAACAGCTACTGCTTCAGGGTGTGCGGCAAATTCGGTATACACAGTCTCGATCCATTCCGGGGGCAGGATACAATCCCCGTCTGTGGTAGCGATGATGTCAGCTGTCGCGATGTCGGCCCCGTCATTTCTGGCACCGCCCACTTTTGGACGTGTCTGGATGATGACCTTGTCTGCATACTGTTGGGCAATATCGCGGGTAGTGTCCTTTGAATTACCGTCCACCACAATGAGCTCATATTCTGAACGCTTCATCGTCTGGTTACTGAGTGATTCAAGACACCTGCCGATATTTTTCTCTTCATTATATGTTGGAATAACTACTGAAACTTTCATGGTCACTCACCGGTGATTGTGCATATCTGCTCAGATACCGTGGGTATCTATTGCCGGTAAGAATACTTGAACGTGTGGAAAAAATGGATATTCCCGGGCTTTATTTATTCGGGGGCTCAAAAGCACGTAACATCCTGAAACGAAATCCATGAACAAAATTTGTCTGCCGTATTGGTTGAAAAAAAAGGAGAAATCAGTTCTCATCGCGGGTAAGATGAACGAGGAGGGCCATTGCATTATCTCCGTCCATGACGTAGATGAGTTCAACTTCATTGGGTCCCATAAGCTGACCGGATATGACGCCATCATCATGGTCAGCCATGTAGATGCTCTTCCCGTCAAAAGAGATGACTCCTGACAGATACTCGTGACCTTCCGTCCCATCTCCCATTAAATAAGCTTTATATCCGGTAAATGACTGGCCTTTTTGTTCTGTGATGTTGTACCGTGCTGTTACGGATTCACGGTACCCGTAGTTTTCGGTGTGTCCGACCGTTGTTCCTGTCCAGACTCCGACAATATTCGGGATGGATGGAGTTTCTGCAGGAGTGACTGGTGAAGTTGAGTTTGTGTCTGTGCAACCCGCAGATACTACAACCATCGCTATAATAATAGCGAACAATACGAAATAGGGCTTATTAAAATTCATATGATTTATAAAATACTGCGTAAAATTTAAGGTTACCTGTTTTTTGCGCTCCCAATCGCGACATTCAGAAATGTAAAAATGCGGGACAGCCCATAGATAAAAGATACATACTCCGATGAACATTTTAACGAAGATATGAGAGGATCAGACATCATGAAAGAAGAGATCATCAGATATGACAACGTCTCCGCCGTATTTGATGGAATCACCGTTCTCGGTCAATTCTCCCTTACTGTTAACAAAGGCGATAAAATCGTCATCAGAGGGCCTTCCGGGTCAGGGAAATCAACTCTTCTGAAGATGGCACAAGGGTATGCCCGACCGGACATAGGCACGGTTTCCTACCGGATGCAGGAAATTGACGCTGCTACCGCATGGGTCATACGGCAGGAAACAGCATATATCTCACAGGATACCGATATCGGGGAAGGAATTGTCCGGGATCTTATTGCAGGTGTCTTTTCTTATGCCGCAAATAAAACAATTCCCTACCGGGATTCCCTCTGCGAATATCTCAGCCTGTTTTCTTTGGACGAGACCACTCTTGACAAGGATTTCCGAACGCTCTCCGGTGGGGAAAAACAGCGAATTGTGATCATCATATCACTCCTGCTTGGACGGACAATATTTTTCCTTGATGAAATCACTGCGGCCCTTGACGGTTCGATGAAACAGCAGGTGGCAGACTATTTTCTCTCGCATGAAGACTGGACGGTCATCGCAATATCGCATGACGATGCCTGGTACCGTGAGGGAATTCGTATCATTACCATCGGAGGTAACTAACAATGGCCACAACCGACATCACGATAACCGGGCTCTTCTTTGCATTCCTTCTGCTTGCAATACCGGTTTTTGTCATGCACAAGACCCGCCTCACGATGATACGAGAGACCGTCTGGTCATTTCTCCGGATGTCGGTGCAGCTGGCTCTTGCAGGCGTTTTTCTAACAGTTCTCTTCGAGTATAACAATCCCATCCTGAACGTCCTCTGGTTGGGTGTCATGATCACCGTTGCGGCCTATGAGGCGGTACGCAAACAGGACGTAGTCATCCGAAAGTTCTACCTGCCAACCGTTGCCGCCTTTATCATTGCGACCGTTCTTTGTCTGATCTACTTTGAGACACTGATTCTTCAGGGCGGTGGATTTTCCGAAGCCAGGTTCTTAATCCCCATCGGAGGTATGCTTTTAGGCAACTCCCTTGGAGGAACTATCATCGCGACATCTCTCTTCTATAATGATCTGCACCGAAACGAAAACCGGTATGTCTCAGCGCTGTCATTTGGAGCACAGCGAACAGAGGCACTGCTCCCGCATTTCAGGGCCGCACTGAAATCCGCACTCAAACCATCTCTCGGGAATATTGCGGTCATGGGCATTGTATTTCTTCCGGGACTGATGACCGGACAACTTATTGCGGGGCTCTCCCCGATGACCGCTATTAGTTACCAGATTGCATTGATGGTCACCATTTACGCATCAACCACCTTATGCGTCACGCTTTCGATTATTCTGACGTCATATGTCAGTTTTGATGCATATGGAATGCTTAAAAAAGAGCTATTTATAAGGAAATGAGTAACGGTGTGGGAGGGACAGTCCGCCTCCCTGTTCCCTGACAGACCGGAACGCTCGTAATAGAGGCTTGTGATCGGGCGTTTAAGCTTCCGCACCGACCAGTTGCAACGTATAGACTCAATCGCATGGAAGTCACATTTGAGAGAATTAATGCCACAAGCATCCTGAGTTTACTGTATGAAAGATTGTTCAACAGCTTTTCCGCCGGAATAAGAGATTGTGCCGACACTGTCTGCACAATCTGCGGACAGATGCGGTAAAACCGGAGATAATCATAGAACTGGTGGTAGGTGTCAGATACTAAAGGGATGAAACACCCCCGGGAAAGAACAGAATTTGCCGACATTCTCAGAGTCTGATTAGGTCTGGGTTTTTCAGATCTCCAGGAATAAAACAAATCCAGCTATAACTGAGATTATGGATCACATTTCAGGTAGTGTTTCTGAGCATCTGAGTGAGAAGCAAGGCAATAACTGACAGAATTGCCTGAATATGTTGCTCTGACAATTCCGAGTGATATGAGTCTCTTCATGTGCCAGGTGACTGTAGGGCCTGAGATATGCAATAGTTCAGAGAGCTCTTTTCGTGAGATTCCCTTGTTCTTCTGAAGTATTGAATATATCTCCTTCGCTGTTTTGCTTTTCAGTGCTATGATTATATATTTTTCAGAGTCTGTTACAGACCCTCCTGCATCAAAGTAACCTATGAATCCATTTATCTGATATTTTTTAAGATATTCACATCGTACCAGCATCTCAAGATGATATCTGAAATTTCCCTTAATATGAGATGTCATCTCCCTAAGTTCATTAAAACTCATGCCCGGATACTCTTTTACAACAAGCCAGATCTCCTTTCTTTTGTTGTTACGCAGGACATTATCTTTATTTACAGATTTAAATCGTAAAACAGGAACAATATTTACTGCTAATAATATCTGGTATATACCAAGCACAAAAGGAGAGAGAGCAAATGCAAAGATCATCATGCGTGTATTGAAGCTTAGCTCCTCTGGCGCAGCTACATGCGTCTCTGCAAGGGTCATATCAGATGTATCCATCCCATAGGCAGGTTCGATATATACATCACCCACCTGTTTGCCATTAGAGATGTCCCCGGAGTGCCAGGGCCATGCATAATGATATACAAGTCCCAGAAGGATTGCATATATCACAATAAGCAGGATGGCAATTTTTCTGATTGGTATCTTTTTTGTCATATTATCCCGGGAATGAAGATTTGTATGAACAGACACCTCAAAAAGCCTGTCAATAACTTGTTATCCAAGTCAGATCATTTGAGATATACTGCATAGTTATAATATTCAGTGCCTGATATCGACTCTCCATGGATTATATTAGCCCAGTCCCCTTCAGACAGATACCCTCCGGATGATTTTGAAATTGATATGTATATTCTTCCATCAACCTGCCCATCAATACCATCGTAAAATGGACCATATATGGTATCTGGTGATTCTACATCAAGTCTTAATTCATTATTTTTATCTGACCAGTCAATATCAATAATCACTCGTCTACAGCTATGACCAGGGTTAAATACATGGATCCTGCTTTGGCCTTCAATTATTGAATAGCTGTCTGATTTAAGGGAAGATTGAGAATTAGCAATAAAAGTCTGTGTCTCTGTGAGATCAAGGTCATATCCTGAGGTTATAACATAATCTCCAATCACTTTCTGATCATATGCCGATACAGAACTGGTCAGAAGCAATACCGCAACCATTGAAATGATTAATAATTTGGTTCTTCTCCAATTTTCTGAAGTGCATTGAACCGAATAGCTAACAGAGTAACCTCCAATTGAATTATTATGTCAAATAACAGAATCAACTGGAGGGAATGCAAAAGAGCATTCAAATCACTATTCTCATTCCATGGGTTTAAGATTATTGATGTTGAATACTCTGAAAATTCTCTGAATGTCACACTGGACGCTACAAAATCGCCACGGTGTCCACACTGTGGTAAGTTTTGCCATCGCTATGACGAAACATATGTAAGATCGGTTCGGGATCTGGACATCTCAATATTATTTTGTTACATCACTTATCCTGTACGCCAAATCCGATGTGATTGCGGTTACCGCGGCAATCAGTTAATTGAATTTGTTCATCCTTACTCTCGATTTACAAAACGATTTGAAAACTATGTTGCTCAATTGTCCTCAAAAATGACGATTCGTGCCACTTCTGACGTTTTTGGAATTGACTGGAAAACCGTCAAACGTATCGATATAACCCATATCCTCGATACGATCCCTCCTCTTGAATCGATAAGACCAATAAACATTGGGATTGATGAAGTTGCCTATCAGAAAGGGCATAAGTACCTGACTGTTGTAAGGGATCTGGATCTCCAGGGTGTTATCTGGGTAGGAATTGGAAGGAGCACTGCAACCATTGATGAATTCTTTGCTGAACTGGGTCCGAAAAAATCAATGAAGATTGAAACATGTTGCATGGACATGTGGGATCCATATATAAACAGTGTGACAAA
>CAZBYH010000082.1:0-7699 GCA_964496155.1 uncultured Methanoculleus sp. | reverse complement strand
ACCAGTCATGGGTGCACAGCCCGAAAAAAGAGATTGCCTGCCTCATCACCCGCGATGATCTAAAAGAGATTGATCTTTCCTCTCTTGAAAAAGTCGTCATCATTCCGGGCCGTTCATTCGTTCATGAGAGGGAGGCTACTGAAATACTCTCTGCAGATGGTGTGCGGCGGACAATAATCCGGGGGCCTGACACCCTCACCGCCGATGCAGAGACCTCTATGGGGATGACCCGTAATGAGGTGCTCCAGATGGAGATTGAAGGCTTCTCTTCTCTTATTTACCTCATCAACCAGAATGGGGCATAACCCTTTTTTGTCTCTGTTTTTATCTGCATTTTTGATTGTAGAGTTCTGCGCAGTGCTCAATTTCTGAGATAATCTCTTCTCCAATCAGACCTTTTACCGATTGTGCGAAAGGGACCAAAATAATAGGTCCGGTTTGCAATGTGCAGGCAACTCCGCCGTCTTTGCCGGGGTGGACATCGTAGATACGGCCGTTTTCAAAGGTCACGAGGAGGCCGTCATTGGTATATTGTATCTTTGCAGAATCTGTCATCTCTTATTCACCTTTCTTAATGCAGATATTTGGTGTTGGTTGGCTTAATCTCTCTTTTCATATACGAAAAAGGATTATTTATAGCCGCTAAACACCTATCACCATGCCATGTGCATGCGGTATACTCTTACCCACACTGAAGACTTGGTTTCTGTCTTTGGCATTTCATGCGGTGAGATGAGGGATCGCTATAATATTGCACCGATACAGAGCGTACCTATTCTCGTAACAGATGAGGGCGCCATTGCCTGTATCACTGCCCGGTGGGGTCTGGTTCCGTCGTGGAAGAAAGATGGCGAATGCGGTGAATGGCTCATGAATGCCCGGGCAGAGACGCTTACTGAGAAGTCCGCCTTCGTTGATCTTATGGGGCACTCACGCTGCATTATTCCTGCTTCCGGGTTTTATGAGTGGAAAAAGGAACGCGGCACCACCCATCCATTTTACTTTACCATTCCGTCCCGGCCGCTTTTTGGGTTGGCTGGACTCTATGACTGGTGGACGGACCCGGAATCGGGAATCCCGAAAGCTACCTTCACCCTCATCACCTGTCCGCCAAATGACCTTGTTGCACGCATTCACAATCGCATGCCTGTCATAATGGATGAAGAAGACATCCCTCTCTGGCTTGAGGGGCCGTATGTCCCGGATGTTTTACAACCATATCCGGACGATAGGATGGCAGTCCTGCAGGTGTCGCAAACGGTCAATAACTCTGCACATGAAGGTCCTGACTGCATTCAGGAGGCGGGGAAAAGTGACTGGTGGTAATCTCTTCTAATAATGTAATAACTATGGCTGTTCTCCCCAACCGGTGAGAACAATTCTCATCATTTATTAGCACCGATGCACCAATTTTCCGTAATGATTAACCGACTCACTCTTATTGTTCTTGCCGGACTCTGTTTCTGTCTCATTTCGGCAGGGTGCACCACTATTCCTGAACCGTCAGGCTCGCAGGAAGACGCAAGGATGACCGCACTTCTTGAAAATGCAGCAGCGGAAGTATCTGCCGGTCTTTCTTTGTTGCAGGAGAGCAATGCAGAAAGCGCAGAAAAACTATCTAAAACCGGTATCACGGGTGATGCGGCAGGAGAGGTGCTACAGGAGAAGCTGTCCGGTGTTTCTCCCTATGTGATCTCATCTCTGGTGATTGACGCGGAAGGAATCGTAACGGCAGCCGCACCAATACACTATGAAGCGATTGTCGGCACAGACCTTGGCTATCAGCCCGAGGTGCAATATGCAAACAAAATAAAAAAGCCTGTTTTAAGTAATATCTTCCTCCTCAAAGAGGGTTTTTCCGGCATATCGCTCAGTTACCCGGTATTTTCCGGTACCTCCTATCTGGGATATACTGACCTGACCTTCCGGCCGGAGATCTTCCTGCGTCAGTATTTTAGACCCATTACAGAAGAGACCGGATATGAGTTTATGGTTCTGCAGACCGATGGCATGATTCTCTATGAGACCAATGAAGAAGAAGTCGGGAAGAACTCCTTCACAGATCCTCTCTACCAGTCGACAGAGGTTCCGAAATTGGCGGAGAAGGTTGTTGCAGAGACATCTGGTAGAGCAGAATATACCTTCTGGGACGCGGACTGGAAGAAGGAAGTGCTACGTGAAATCTCATGGTCAACGGTCACCTTTGACGGGACAGAGTGGAGAATTGCCGTCATTCGTGACATGCAAGCTCCCTTATCACCGACATTGGCATCTCCTCCGCGGTCCGACGAGGCACTGAATCGGGATATTTCCAGAATGACTTCCTTTCTCGAAGAAGCTGTAGCATTTGCACAAAAGAATGGGAGAGATATGGCATGTGAGTCCTTCAATGATCCTGAAGGTGCGTTCATTGACGGGGAACTCTATATCTTTGCCTATGATATGAACGCTACGACACTGATTCATCCCTATCAACCGGGCATTATCGGTGAGAACCGCATGGCAATTGCGGATGAAAATGGGCTTGAAATGCTAAAAAGTTTTGTTGACCTTGCGGCTCGTGGTGGCGGTTCCCTATATCTTACCTTCCCGAATCCCGGAGATGAATACCGGAAACAGCTGAAACTGGTCGCTATCAGACCCGTTGATGATACTTGGTTCTTAGGTTCCGGCGTTTATATCCCGGAGTTGAATGTCGCGGTGAACCAGACTGCAATCGATTCACTGGTCAGCCGGGTGAAAGAAGCACAGTCCTTTGCGTTGACATCATCTGCATGTGGTGACGAAGATGGGATATTCCCATCGATGAACGATAAATTCGGGGCTGGCACAGACTATGTCTTTGCCTACGACATGAACGGCACATGCCTTAATCTCCCGTTCCAACCGGAGATGACCGGGGTGGACCGTCTGAACTTTACCGATACGTATGGTGTCGAGGCAGTCAAACAGGAGATTGACGCCGCGAAGCGGGGCGGCGGGTATGTGTACGTGGTCTATGAGAACCCGGATACCGGGAATGAGGAATTAAAGTTCTGCTATGTGCTGCCGGTGATGGATGAATGGTTTGTTGGGTCGGGTGTGTATGCGGGTGAAGTGGTCTGAAATCCGGGCCTGATTTTTAAATTACGGTCGCTCTCTCGGTAAACAGGGGTGTGGGGACACCTGCACACGGCCTCACTCCATCAGAATTACTTTCCTGCTGGCCGGATAGTGACCGGTTCATTTCACTACACTATTGCTGAAGGTATGATCACAGCTAATACGGGTGCCGCAATAGCCGCAAGAGTCCTCCTCCTGGTATGAATTACCTTGCTCTGGGAGGAATACCGTGTCATGATGATCTTGCCCTACTTATTTGAGCACGATATTTCAGATATTCGCCATTCCGACGTTTTTATCTGAAAGCTGTCTTTTCGAAACCAACTCGTCCTTACCGGTCTCTAAAGAAGCTATAACTTCATCATCCTCCCCATCCTCCAATATCATACGGAATACTGATCGCCGATGCTCGATATGCTCATTGTCTTTGGAACCCTCCTCCTTACGCTGATCCTCTTTGCAACAGGCAAGGTGCGTTATGATATCGTAGCACTTATCGCTCTTCTGCTTGTCACCATAATGGGTATCGTCGACCCGGTGGATGCCTTTCTTGGGTTTGGTCATCCGGCGGTGATCACCGTTGCAGCTGTTCTGATTCTCAGCAAGGGCCTGCAGAATTCTGGTCTTATTGATATCCTGACCCGGTGGGTTACCCGGGTAGGGGATGGAGAGGTGAGGCAGGTCTTCTCACTTACTGGTATCGTTGCTATTCTCTCAGGATTTATGAATAATATCGGGGCATTGGCCCTGATGATGCCGGTAGCCATCAGGACTGCGCGGAAGAGCGGGAGGCCCCCTTCCTATCTTCTGATGCCTATCGCATTTGGCTCACTTCTCGGCGGGATGACGACTCTCATCGGGACTCCCCCCAATATCATCATCGCCAGCTATCGTGCCCAGAACGGGGGCAGTCCATTCCTGATCTTTGACTTTGCCTATGTCGGGGTTGGGGTGGCCATCTGTGGAATTCTTTTCATCTCTTTGTTGGGGTGGAGGCTGATCCCGTCCCGACAGAGTCCTGCTTCAAAAGAAGACCTCTTTTCCGTCAGAGATTACCTTACTGAGGTTAGCGTTCCGGAGAACTCAAAACTTGCCGGAAAGACGATCTTTGATATCAGTACTGCCACTGAGGCAGAGATGGTGGTCGTCGGGTTAATGAGAAAAACACGAAAGATCGTCGCACCATCAGTTCACGAGACAATTCTTGAGAACGACGTTCTTATCATCAGGATTGATTCAAAAGACCTGCAAACTCTCCTTGATGCCACCCGGCTTGAACTCGTCGGGAAGACAGATATCTCAGAGGAAGTGATTGGTTCTGATTCGGTCGGAATAATTGAGGCGATTGTAAAACCGGATTCACCAATTCTGGACAGAACCGCATATTCAGCAAACCTTCGCTGGATCCATGGTATCAACCTCCTTGCTGTCGCACGGGAGGGCGCGCGTCTTCGCAACAGGCTCAACCAGATCCGGTTCCGGCCAGGTGATATCCTTCTTCTCCAGGGTAAGAAAGATGCCCTCCAGACAGCTCTTCCAAAAATAGGTTGTCTCCCGCTTGCTGAACGGGGTCTTCGGATAGGGGGGCAGAAGACGATACTGCTTGCGTTGGGAATCTTCGGAGTGGCCCTTATAATTTCTGCACTGGGAATCATGCCCGTTCAGATAACCTTCAGTGCAGCGGTCGTTTTGATGATCCTTACCTCAATTGTGTCTCTGCGCGATGCATATGACAGCGTGGAATGGCCGATTATCATCCTCCTTGGTGCAATGATACCGGTCGGTCAGGCGCTTGAAACAAGCGGCGGAGCCGCACTTATCGCCGGAAGTATCGTTACTGGTGCATCCACCTTTCCGCCGGAAATAACGCTCGTCCTGCTTCTGGTTATCACCATGTTTCTCTCAGATTTGGTGAACAATGCAGCCTCTACGGTCCTGATGGCTCCGATCGCGATTGGGATCGCAACTGACCTCGGTGCTTCCATCGATCCGTTCCTGATGGCGGTTGCGATTGGAGCATCCTGTGCCTTTCTCACCCCGATCGGGCACCAGTCAAATACGCTGGTCATGGGGCCGGGGGGGTATCTCTTTACTGACTACTGGAGAATGGGGTTAGTACTCGAGTTCATCATTGTCATCGTCTCTGTCCCGCTTCTTCTGACCTTCTGGCCAATGTACTGACCCACGGGGCCGTTCGTCCGTGTTGTCACTACGCTGGGGGGTGCTCAAAGGGGAATAGTGTTTCAGTTCTGCCCTTTTGGCTAAGGTGTATTGTGGACTCCTGACTGGTTGGCTGGAAAAACCCTTTTTGCTGTTCGATTAGGACTACACATCCCGTTTTTTTTCTCCGGGGAAAAACGCAACCTCTCTTAGATTTATCTATTTAAATATTTGAAATTTAACGCTCACCGCTGATGGAATGCCTATTTAATCCTCATAAATTTCTTCAATACGATCCACAATAGAGCGCATATATCCTGTTTTAATGATGTCCGCAATCTCTCCGGGCATCAACCGGTCAATGCGGACGTGGACAGTAAGAATGCGGCGGATGGTCTCTGTCTCTGCAACACAGAGAAGAGCAGGTTTTTCAAAATATGCTGTCGTTTCATCTGCCCAGCCCTGCCAGCGTGTGTTGATTAGCCAGTTGTTATCATAAAGTGCTCGCACAAATTCCTGTGTCGGGGGGCATGTTCCGGTCTCCTGAATGTCCTTTTCATGACCTTCCAGAATTGCTGCTCCGTCTAACAGTCCCCGATAAGCAAGTACTGCTTCAAAATTCTCCGGGGTCGGTATCTCTGATTCACGGTGCATTCAGAAATGTACTGCCCTTACCGTTGATAAATGAATTGAAAGATGCCTTTGTTCATCGAATGAGGTAAAAAAACTCGTAAAAATGTATGCTGTCGATGGGATCCGAACCCACGACCTCCAGATGTCTCAGATAAAGCGCTCCGAAATTGCTCAAACCCTATGAGTCTGGCGCCCTAACCAACTAGGCCACGACAGCATATAAATTTGCACACAATGTGCATAATAAGAACGCTGGATATTGTATTAAATCTTCTGATATGCTATTTGCATCCCTCTCGTGTTCTGAGATTTGCCACTGCTTATAGTCAGATTCCCCCTATTTGCGAGATATTCATTGATTGGTTCGTTCATGTTGTACAAGACGGGCGGATCCTAAAAATTGCAATGGGTATTCCCCGTGTGGTGTCGTAGTGTTTTTGACGGTCATACTATGAGTGCCAGGTATTCTTCTGGTTTTGGCTTTTTGGTCTACTGTGGGATGGGCAATTCCGTCCATCGTCCTAAAAAATGGAGATTGTTTCGATAATCTCCCTTCTGAACCCGGAGTCTGCACGGTGTTTCATCCCTGCAGCATCATACGTAATAGCTTGTCGGGGTCGAAGAAGACGACCTTTGAACAGTCAAATTTCTTAAGGTCAAAGGATTCATCTCCATACCACACCGCCATCTCTTCATGCTCCTCGTGATCAGGATTGTTCATAATTTCAACAAATTCTTCGAACCCCGAAGTTGATCCAACATCATCAGGCGGGGAATTATTTTTACCCCCGATGCAGCGGGGATATGTCATGTCAGGTTCTTTTGGCAGAATTTTTTCCAGCAGAATCTGATGCTCCCAGTAATCTCCAAAATCATACAGATAATTGGCCTTTTTGTTATCCATAGAAAAATAGGATGCTATTTTTATTTCCCATCCGCATATTACGCGCCTGGCATACTCATCATCAGGAAACCCTATGTCATCAACGATATTGGTCCGTGGGTTGAATACCTGGAATTCGTGGAGGTGATGTCCGCCCCAATCCATTGCACCCTGAATAGCAATATTGAGATCCCAGAACGTATACGTTTCCGGAACCTGGATTCTCCGCCAGATTTTTGGAGTGATCCCTTTCAGAGTAATTTTAAACTGATAGACCCGGCTGTAGTCTTTTTTCATGTTTATCACAAGGGATTTTCTTCAGGAAATTGATAAATATTCTGTTTGGAATGCATTTTCCTGGTGCTCGGGGAAAACCACGGGGCACGGGGGCAGTCACGTCTGTTGTGTCTATGTCCGTTCAGTCACGATATCACCTCGTCCTCATGATTCGACTGTTGTAGTTGCCTTACAGGTGGCTGACAACAACCGTGAGTGTCTGTTCATCCTTCTATTTTTTCGGTGGCGTGCATCACGACAGGGGGTGGTTTAAAGAAACGATCTAAAAAACGGAGGTACCTCCGGATGACGATTCTCCTGCTCCCGGAGACGGCAGACTGTTAGTTGTGCAATCTTTGGCGTAACGGCATGTCGGGGTTTACAAAGAAGATCTTGGAATAACCAACCTCCTCAGTACCAAAGAAGTTGTCCCCATACCACTCCGCCATTTCTTTCTGTTCCTCGTGATCAGGACTGTTCACCATTTCAATAAACTCTTCATATCCAGATGTTGATCCAATATCATCAAGCGGGGATTCATTTCGCCTGGGATGCAGTGGAGATATGTCTCGTCGTATTCGTTTGGCAGTATTTTTCCAGCAGAATTCGAATAGTTCAGACACACGGAGAATGTTCAAAAAAAAG